>NZ_JBNPNC010000005.1:0-78470 GCF_050314315.1 Desulfovibrio sp. SGI.102
CCCCTTTAAGGGGTAGCCAAGGCGGCAAGGGCACTGGGCTTGAACAGAGTGAAAGCCAGCGTCTTTAGGCGCAGCCGGTAACAGGCCCTTACAGGGCCAGAGCAAACCACCCGCTTTGCGGGTGGTTCTGATGGGCGTTAGCCTGCTGGTACGCAGATGTTCCCCCCGTTATGCCGGGGCCTGATCGGAGAGTCGGTAGAGGAAGAAGGCAGTGCCCTCTGGCAAAGGACGCCCGTAGAGAGGCACGTCCGGGAAAAGACGAGGCCTTATGAGCCATCAGGTGAGGAAGGGATGCCGGTGGGGGAAGTACGCCGTTCCTGTCGATGGCCGAAAAGGATGCTTCCCCGTATGGGCGGCGTTGCGTTATTGCTTTTTGATGGTCAGTGTGGAGCCGATGGACGCACTGATGATGGCCGAGAGGGCTGCCCACTGGGCAAGGCTCAGCTGTTCGCCCAGAAAGAGGAATCCGGAAAGGGCTGCAAGCGCAGGCTCCAGGCTCATGAGGATGCTGAACGTGCGCGAAGGCAGGTTTTTCAGTGCGATGATCTCGACACCGTAGGGCAGGGCAGAGGAAAAAATACCCAGGATCAGGGCCAGGGGCAGGATCTCGGGCCTGAACAGATCCATGCCGGAGGAGGCCAGGCCTACAGGGAAAATGGCGCAGCTGCCCACGAGCATTGCCAGGGCCACGCAGGACTTGTCCAGACTGCTGCCTGCCTTTTTGCCGAAGATGATGTAGAGCGCCCAGCAGACGCCGGAACAGAGGGCAAGCACCGCACCCAGCGGATCGATGTTGTCCGCGCTCTGGCGCAGGGGCAGCAGGATGGCGAGACCGGCTGCGGCCAGGATGACCCAGATGAAGTCCACCAGGCGGCGGGAAGAGAGCATGGCTACCGTCAGGGGGCCGGTGAATTCCAGACCGACGGCGACCCCCAGCGGGATACGGCTCAGGGCTTCGTAAAAGCAGAGGTTCATGCTTGCCGTGGCCAGTCCGAAAACGGCGATGACCTTCCAGGCACTGCGGGGGATGGCTTTTTTCCAGGGGCGCATCACCACAAGCAGGATGGCGGAGGCCACCAGCAGGCGCAAGGCTGTGGTGCCGGCCGGGCCCACCAGGGGAAAGATGGTTTTGGCAAGCGAGGCGCTGGCCTGGATGGAAGACATGGAGACCAGCAGGAGCAGGACAGAAACGAGAGGTGACGTGGCTGAGATGTTCATGAAAGCTGTCCGGCCGCCCTGTGGCAGGTGAGGGGAAAGGGATGAGGAGCGCATCCCACCGCAAGGGGAGTCTCTGTCAGTCCTCCCCTTGCAGGCGTCAGCTCCGTGCGGTGCTAGCTTTGCTGTCCCTTGTCAGCATCGGGAAGCAGGGCAGCTTCCCACATTTCCTGATAATACATGCAGGTACCGGGATTCCAGGCCGTAGCCGTGGCATGGTCGTAGCTTTCCGTAATGGGCCAGTCGGTATGGGGACGCAGGGCTTCCTCAAAGGAAGAGGCTTCCACGATGCCGTCATACTCCAGGTTCAGGGTATAGTTGGGGCCCTTAAGGTAACGCAGATGATAACGCGGCATGATATTTGTCCTTTGTACGCAAGAGCCGGGAAGGGCGCAGGCCCTTCCCGGCATCCTTATTACGTGTTTAGCAGCCCGAGGTCTAGTGGGTGGTCATCACGAACTTGCTGATGAGGAACAGCACCACCAGCAGACCCACGCCCAGGCCCCAGCTCCAGTGGATGAGCTTCATTTCAGTCTCATCCAGGGGCTCGTATTCCATCTTCTGGACTTCTTCGTGGAATTTGACTTCTTTGTCTTCCATCATTGTTCTCCTTTAAACTAGGCGCCAACCACCGGCGGGGTCATGCCATGGAAGAAGGCGTAGGAAATGAACAGACCGACCCAGATGATGAAGCCGAACAGGCAGACGATGTACACGATGGCCAGGCGGCCGATGCCTTCTTCCATCAGCTTGCGGAAGTTGGAAACCATACCGATGCTGAAGAAGGTCATCAGGAAGAAGATGACGCGGAAGCCGTTCATGGCGCCGGACATGGCCTTGCCGACCTTGTGCAGTTCAGGCGTGCTCAGGCAGACGATGAGCAGGACCAGGAAGGTACCCAGGTAACCCAGCACGAAGCGGGGGAAGCGGTCCATGACGTCGCCCCAGGTCATGGTGCGGTCGCCACGGGTCTTGTCGAACTTGGCCGTCCAGATGTAGGCCAAGACCAGAGCCCAGATACCGATGAACATGTCGATGAAGATCTTGACGGTGGTGGTCACCATCACGATCCAGCCGGGTTCCCATTCAGTGCCCAGACCGGCCATCTTGGCCAGGATCAGGGATTCGGTGATGGCACCGGAAGCGATAGCACCACCGTCGGACTTCACGGCCAGGCCCATCCAGCCGCCGGCCACCATGGGCTCGGTGTACAGGAAGGTCTGAGCGATGAAGGGCAGGATCAGCATTTCAATGCAGGTGAACACAACGACCAGGGAAGAAACCATGATCGGGACCACCGGCCGGGCGCGGATGGCGCCACCAGTGGCGATAGCGGCGGACACACCGCAGATGGAGATACCGGAAGCCAGAGGAGCGGCCCATTCCTTGTTGAACTTGAAGTACTTACGGGCAACGTAGTAAACCACGGCCCAGTACAGCAGGTAAGCTTCAACAATGGCGCACAGGCCTCGGAAGATGATGTGGCCAGCAAAACCGGCGGCATCAGCGGCCTTCACGCCCAGTTCGGCACCCAGAACCACGATGGCGATCTTAACGAACAGCTCGGGGCGGCAGGCATCGCGCAGAGAGTCAGCAACGCTGGGGGCAAAGTTACTGATCAGGATGCCCATGACCAGAGCGGCGATCAGGCCGGCTTCGGTGCTCAGGCCCAGAGCCCACGGAATACCCTGCTTAGCCAGCTGAGTGGGGTTAGCAGCGATGTAGGCGTTGGCGCCGGCGGTGTAGCAGGCGATGGCGATGAAGAAGATCACGGTGAAGGATCCCACGAAGCGGCCCACGTTGCCCTTCATCAGTTTGACGCCGATAGCCAGCAGACCGGTCACAAACACATAGGTAGCCAGCAGGGACTGCCAGCCGGCCATCATGCCCTTGGTAGCGGGCTTCCAGGCATCGACGGGGCTATCGACCCACATGCCGATTTTTACCACCCAGCCAAGGAGATCCAGTCCAGCGAACTTGCCAAGGCCCAAGATGAAGATAATGCAGCCAAGCAGCAGGGCTACTTTGTCTTCATTAAAGGCTGATTTGGTTGTCATATCCAACCTCCTGATTACAGGTTTCTCAACCTGGTGAAAAAATCCCTTCCGTGTGACATACTATGAAATAATATGTGACACAAGTAGGGGGAACCGGAAAATCCAGCCGGCACCCTGACCCCCCAGGCTGCGCGGCCATCTGTCTTCTACACAGGAAATTTTTTTTGTCAATGCAGGTGAATGCTTGGTTTTTATGAAAAATATTCTGGCAAAAGAAGAAAAAAACAAGCTCCGTGGAGTTCCATCAGGCAAAAATACATTTGAAAGTTAATGGAAATCAATAAGTTGGCAATGTGTCCGGATGTTCGTAAGGGCTGAGAAATGCTTCACAATGTAACGAAAACGGCAGAAATTGCCCTAAAATTTCACAAAAGCAAAAAATTTTTTTCTCAAAAGAATTTTATGTTGACAAAGAGGCTGGTCGAGCGTACTTCTTTTTCTCGCGTCGGGATGTAGCGCAGTCTGGGAGCGCACTTGAATGGGGTTCAAGGGGTCGAAGGTTCAAATCCTTTCATCCCGACCAGAAAGCAGAAACCCCAAGGGATCTACGGAAACGTAGGTCCCTTTTCTGTTTTTGGGCGCCTGAGGATTCGGCCCTGTTTTCGCCCTGAGGGCAGGCAGGTGGGAAAAGCCTGTCCTGGAGGATACGGCAGGGCATATGAGCTTCGCCTTGCACTCCGGGCCATCTCTTCCGGAAGTGGCGTGCGGCGGTGCCTTTCTTTATCGCTTGTGCGACATGAGGGATGCGGACAGCAGGCTGCCGCAGGGAGATGCGGCAGGCTGCATGCGGACCTCTATCATATGAAGAGGCGCGATCAGCTCCTGCCGGCATGGTCAGCACGGGGCGTGCCCCTGCAGGGTGGAGGAATGGAGACCTCCGGTCGACAGCCTTGCCATTTTTTGCACAGAAGGGCGGAGATAGCTATTTTGAAAAAATGTGATGTTTTTATTGACAAGCCTGCTGTCTTCGTCTATCTACATCTTCGCGTCGGGATGTAGCGCAGTCTGGGAGCGCACTTGAATGGGGTTCAAGGGGTCGAAGGTTCAAATCCTTTCATCCCGACCAGAAAGCAGAAACCCCAAGGGATCTACGGAAACGTAGATCCCTTTTCTGTTTTTAGGGGGTAAGATTTGCTGTTGCAGGCTCTCTGCCCGGATCCGAACCTCTGCGCGACAGGGCTTTTGCTCCGTCGTGGATGCGGTTAACATGCTTGCGGCGGACGTATGGCTCCGGTCTGCCAAGCGCTCTGGAGGAACCATGAAAATCCTGCTGATAGTTGTTGCCATCATTGCTGTGGCTGTTTTTGTTTTCTTTATGAGGGGACAACCTCCTTTGCGGGGAGCGGGCCAGCTGGCCCCGTCAGACCAGACGGTCATCGTTTCCCGTGCCCGTCCTGCCTTCACCTTTGTTCCGGCTGCGGACATGCGGCTGCAAGGCCTGGGGAACCGGACTCTGCGTCCCAAAACGCGGCATTCGGTGGATGGGGATGCCCGTATCTGGTTCGCTGTCTACGGTAACGGTACCGGCACTCTGGTGACGGCCGTGGCGGACACGGAAGGTACCTGGGAGTGGGAGGCCGCGCATCATCCGGCGTTCCCGGCCATCCGGGCGCAGCAGTATGCCTATAAGGGAGAGACCCTTTACGAAAGCCTTATGCAGCTGGACGGCGACAGCGATCCGTTTTGTACGGATCATGCCGCCTGTCTTGCGTACAGGGCAAAGCTGCTGCTGAACTTCCGCAAGACCCAGGTCATCATGGAATATCATGAACCTGTCCCGGAAGCCCAGGTAAGGGACATCGCCTTTGACGGTGCCGCCCTCAATGCCTTTCAGCAGCGGGCCCGCAAGGCCTGCGAGATCCTGATGACGGACAAGGCCTGGCTGGAGGCCAACATCAAGGGATTCAAAAAGCTGGATGGAGCCGAAGACCGCTATTCCCGCACGCGCCTTTCCCGCTGGGTAGGCGAAGTGGAACGCGAGGGCCGTCCCTAGAAGTTTTTGTTCCTGCAGACAGAGGGACAGCGGAGTTGCCGAAAGCATGGCGGCTGTTTGCCGATCCCGGATGTTTTGCACATACGAAAAACGCCACGGAGGATACCTTCGTGGCGTTTTTGTTTGTGGACAATGGATTTGTCTGCTGTCTGCCAGGTCGGCCAGGGCCGATACCATCCCCATGATTCGGGGAACGGCGGGGAAAGTTTGTCCCGTGTGGTCCGGCTTGGCGAAATGACCGGCAAGCCGGAACACCGGAAAGAGGGAAAGGGCAGATCCCAAAAACAGAAAAGGGATCCACGTTTCCGTAGATCCCTTGGGGTTTCTGCTTTCTGGTCGGGATGAAAGGATTTGAACCTTCGACCCCTTGAACCCCATTCAAGTGCGCTCCCAGACTGCGCTACATCCCGACACAAGAAAAGTCTTCTACGCGCCTTCCCTGATGATGTCAACAAAAAACATCAGCTGCCCCCCAAAAATATGCCGGAGCTCCCGAATCCACTTTGCCAGCAGCAGGGCGATCAGGTCGGGCTCGTTCCTCTTTCCTAAAACTGGGCATGTCCGCTGTTTCAGGGAAGTCATAGGGAAAAGCGGAAACAGGGGAAGGCAGGCCTTCCCCCGCGTATCCTCTGTAACCGTCTAGGCGTGGGGCCGCCACTGTTTGCCGGAGAGCTCGGCAAGCACCTGCAGCAGGACCTGCGTCCCGTCCTTGCCGTGGCCCTTGGCCTGGGCCATGCGGTAGATCTGTTCGGACAGCGCAAGGCCGGGCAGTACCAGGCCCATGCGCTTGCATTCTTCCAGGCAGAGACCCAGGTCCTTGACGAAATGGTCCACGAAGAAACCGGGGGCGTAGTCACATCCCAGCAGGCGGCGGCCCAGGGTCCCCATGGCCACACTGCCCGCACCGCCGGGAACCACCAGCTCCAGCCACTGCTTCACGTCCAGACCAGCTTCCTGCGCAAAGAGCATGGATTCGCAAACACTGAACATGACCCCGGCGATGGCTACCTGATTGGCCAGCTTGGCCTTTTGGCCGCTGCCGGAATCACCGCAGTGCAGGATGGTCTTGCCCATGACTTCGAAGCAGGGACGCACACGCTCGAAGGCTTCCTTGTCGCCGCCCACAAAGATGGACAGGCGTGCTTCACGCGCACCGATGTCACCGCCCGTGACAGGCGCATCCAGACTGATGCAGCCCTTGGCGGCAGCGGCTTCGGCGATGCGCCGGGCCAGTTCGGGGCTGGAGGTGGTCATATCGCAGAGGATGCCGCCCTCGGCCAGGCCGGACAGCGCGCCCTGTTCGCCCAGCATCACTTCTTCCACGTCACGCGGATAGCCCACGATGGAGAAGACGACATCGGAATTCCGGGCCACTTCCTGAGGCGTGTCGGCCCAGCGGGCACCGCAGGCCAGCAGCCCTTCAGCGCGGGCTTTGGTGCGGTTGTAAACAGTCAGCGGATAGCCGGAAGCCAGCAGATGCCCGGCCATGGCGTGACCCATGACACCGGTGCCGATCCAGCCGAGGCGCAATTTGTCGTTCATTGGCTCATCTCCTCTGTTGCTTGCCGCGATGGCGGCGTGAATGTGACCAGGCACAGTGCCTGGGCTTATTTGCCGGTGCGTGCCTGCAGGATCTCCTGCAGCATGGCTTTGTCTGCGGGGAGCCTGCCTGCCCGTGCACTCTGGACATGACGGCGCAGCAGCTCCGCATTGCGGCGCATGTTCTCGTTGAACAGGTCTTCCCCCGCGTAATCCTTGAGCAGGCTGGCAAGCGCCCGCTCGAAATCGTTCTTGTCCAAGCGGGCGGCCTCTTCCACACGGGTCCGGTAGAAGGACAGGGAGCGGTCGATGCCTGTCTGGAACTGCTCCAGCCCCTGTTCGGCCGTTTTCATGATCCGGCGCAGGGCGGCAAGTGTCTCGCCCTTGGCGGTCCGGCTGTCCCGCTTCATGCTGTCGTACTGGCTTTGCAGGGAATTGCGGCGGCTGGCGTAGTTGCGGATGGTCTCCAGCATGTAGACGGCCGTGCGCAGGGTGGACTGCATCTCCAGCTGTTGCTGCTGTTCCTGCAGGATGTTGTTTTCCTTGATGGCCTCGCGCAGGGTCAGCAGGTTTTTGCGGCTGTTGTCGTCAGGTGCGGCGGCAAGGAGCCTGTCCAGTTCTTCCAGGGGATTGCGGCTGGCATCACGGGCCAGGGGATTGCTCTGGCCCGCGGCGTTCCAGGACTGTTGCAGGGCCGAAGGCCGGTCGCCGCCCGGGGTGTTGATGCCGGAAATGACCGGGCGGAAGCCCAGGTCACGGGCGTGTGCGGGGCCATCCGCCAGGAAGAAGGCGCTTTCCTCACGACGGCCGGGCATGATCTCCGCCTCGCCGGAAAGGAAGGAGCCGCCCTTGCGGACAAAACCGCCGGCGGAGCCGTGCAGGCGGCCGCCCACGGAGAAGCGGAACATGTCCAGCGCCATCTCGGCCGCATTGCCCGCCGTATCATACAGGCCCAGCGGGTTGGCTTTGCGCGAGCCGATACGGGCGCAATCTTCGGCGATACGGGCCGCGCCTTCGGGACGGTAGACCGCATAATCGGCCAGAGGAGCGCCCGCAGGCAGGGCAAAGAAATCCTTTTCCATCAGCTGTTCGGGCCCGGCCGTCTGACCGCCGCGGGCCGCGTACTCCCATTCGGTTTCCGTGGGCAGGCGCACAAAGCCCACATTACGGCTGTCCCCGGCGTAATGGGGCAGGGCATCGGCGGCATTCTGCAGCAGCCACTCCGTGTAGCGGCGGGTGAACTCCACGGCCTCATACCAGCTGATGTCTGTCACAGGCCGGGCCGCATCCGCCACAGGCTCTCCCGTACCGTTGCCCATGATGCTCTGCCATTGCAGGCGGCTCACTTCATATTTGGCCATCAGATAGAAAAAGTAGTCGCCTGCCGGGGCCTGGGCACGCCACTGGGCGGGCAGGTCGGCCCGGGAGAAGGGCGCGGAGAGGAAGGCCTGGTAGCGGCGGTCGTAAAAGGCACGGTCGCTGTTGGCGGCATCATCGCGGCCGGGCCGGGCGGACATGTCCCAGAGCAGGCCTTTGCTGGGAACGGCCACCAGGCGGAAGGCCACGCTCAGCCCGCCGGGCATGGGCAGGACGATATCGTCCTTGTCCGGGTGCGGGTTGCAGGCATCGGCCGTGGAGACCTCACCGCCCCGTTTGGCCAGGGCGGCGTCGGCGGGCGCTGCCGGCAGGGCCGCCAGCAGCAGGAGGAAGAGGAGCGAAGAGAACAGCCTAGATCTCACGGATGACCTCCGAAGGTTCGGTACGCGCCCCGCGCAGGGACGGCAGCAGGGCTGCCAGCAGGGAGAGCAGGCAGACCAGTACCAGGGTCACGACGGCATGTTCCGGCAACAGGCGGCAGACATGCTCCATATCGTCGAGACCGGCGGCAAAGATGCGGTTGACCACGCCCTGGGCAGCCGCGTAGAGCCCCAGCGCCAGTCCCGTGCCCAGCACGGCCGTGAGCAGGGCCTGCAACAGGGGGAACAGCAAAAGCTCCAGCGTGGAAAAACCTCCCAGACGGAGCAGGCCGAGGAGCCGCTGCTTGCGCCGGACGGCGGCCAGGGTGCTGCTGGTCGTGGAGGCCGTGAAGCCCGCGGCAGCGGCGCCGCCGATGAGCAGGAAAATGATGTCCAGGGACGTGGAAAGGCGCCTGACCTGATCGATGGCCTCGGCCTCGGTATGGACGGTGATGCCCTGCTGCTGGAAAAAGTCCCGCAGGGGCGCCACGTCATCCAGACTGCGGGCGTACAGGCGGAAGCCCGCATACAGGCGTTCGGCAGGCGGCTGGTCGCCGTCCGCGGCATGTTCCGGGCCAAACAGGGGCACGGCGCGCCCGTCGCGGTAATCTTCCGCCGCTTCCAGGAAGGGCAGGGGAACATAGGCCACATTTTTTTGCTGGGCGGCCAGGGGCAGTACGCCAATGACCTTGAGCGGCAGGCGCACGGCCTGCACCTTGCCGTTGCGGGTGCGTTCGAGCCTGCCCGTCAACTGGTCGCCCGCCCGCAGGCCCAGTCGTTCGGCCACGGGCGCGGAAAGCACGACACCGCTGGCAGCGGCCCGGGTACGCAGGCGGCCCGGGTGGTCGGGATCGTCCTCGCTGTCCAGCAGCAGGGCCGGTACCGGCAGGGTATGGCGGGCCAGCAGGGGATCTTCATGGCCGGTGGGCTCCATGGAGACGTGCAGGGGCGTGCCCCGCTCCGGCAACAGCTCCACCGTGGCGGCCAGGGTGCGGGTTCGGGGCATGACGAAGGCCACCCGGCCATCGTCGCGCCACCGGTCCATATCGGCGGCGGAAAAGTGTCCGCTGCCCACGGGGGAGATCTCCAGCGTGGCGGGGTCGCTGCGCAGGCGTTCGGTCAGGGTCTCCACCACGCCGAATTTGACGCCGAAAAGGATCAGCAGCGGCGCCAGGACGGCCGCCAGCCCCAGGACGGCACAGGCGGAGAGCAGACGCTCGTGCAGGTAATCCCGCAGGGAAAGGTGGCAGATCTGTACAAGGGTATGCATGGCGTTACCGTTGGGGATGGTCGATGACGGAAAGGGGGCCCTCCTCCGTAGTGGAGCAGGCCAGGGGCACCAGCGTGAACCCGGCCTCCCGGGCCATCTGCGGATCGTGGGAGACCATGATCACCGTGGTCCCCTGCTGTCGGGCCAGATCGGCAAAGATGCCCAGGACCTTGCGGGACTGGTCCGGATCCAGCGCGGCCGTAGGTTCGTCCGCCAGCACGATGGCGGGCCCGTGGGCCAGGGCGCGGGCGATGGCAACACGCTGGCGTTCGCCCACGGAAAGGCTGGCGGGCATCTGCAGCAGCAGTCGGTCTATGCCCAGGGCCGTGGCCATGTTCCAGACCGCCTCCAGACGGCATCCCATGCTCCCCAGACAGCGGCAGGGGAGCAGGATGTTGTCGCGGGCCGAAAGGAAGGGCAGCAGGCCGCCTGTCTGGAGCACATAGCCCAGATGTTTGCCGCGCAGACGGGCCAGGGCATCGAGACGGCCCACCCGCCACAGGGCCAGCATGTCCGTCTCGCCATCGGCGGTGCGCAGCAGGAAGCGGGAGCCGTCGCCGCTGTCGGGCCGCAGGATGCCGGCCAGCACGTCCAGGGCCGTACTTTTGCCGCAGCCGCTGGGGCCCGTCAGGGCCAGCAGCTGCCCCTGACGCACGTCCAGGCTGCGGACATGCAGGCGGAACGCGCCCGCGCCCGGGCGGACGACATGCAGATCGCGCAGGGAGAAGACCGTATTTTCCATGCTTCCCCCGGCTTACGGCAACATGGACAGCGGCACGCGGTAGACCCAGTCCCCGGCGTTGCTCTGTCCGAAACTTTCCCAGTTTTCCCTGTCGCGATCGTATTCTTCGTAGCGGGCCAGCCGGGACTTGAGGCGGTTGATGAAGGCCGTCTGCTCGCCGATGCTCATGCGGTACCAGTCTTCCTCACGCAGCAGCATGATGTCGCTCTTGTAGGGCAGGCCGTCCAGGAATTCGGCCAGCACGCCCAGCTCGGCAAGGCTCTTGCCCTGAGTGGGCATGTTGGGATCGCGGGCCATGCGGGCCGAGGCGGACAGGATGCCCTGGAAGAAGTCGCGCGAATCGGTCTTCTTGGTCCGTTCGGCGTTGTCGATGATGTTCTTCAGCTGGGTGCTGAGGTCGCTGAGCTGGTTCTTGGTCAGCAGCACGGCCACTTCCACGCTGGGTACCTGACGGCCCTGGGCCAGACGCTTGAGGTCCATGTCCGCGATCCAGGAATCCACTACGGACGGGGCACGGTTCTCGTTCTTGCGGCCCAGATAGTCCAGCTGCATGGCGTAGCCCAGCCGTTCCGCCAGCTGGCGGGCTTGGGCTTCCTCGGTGGCGGGCACGGCCTCGTCCTTGGGGCGGGTCATGATCTTGCCGCTGGCCGTGTTCTTGACCATGTCCACCATGGAGGTGGTCAGGATCTTCGTCACGATGCCGAACTGGCGGGCGGCCTCCTTGTGGCTGGAGGCGTTGACGGCCTGATAGTTGGCCTGATCGCCGGAAAGGCGGCTCAGGGCCCGGTAGGCCTGCTCGGCATAGGTGTGGTTCTTGCTGCCGCCGGGCGTCTTGACGTGCATGGTGGTGATCCAGATGCCTTTCTGACGGGCAAGGTCGTTCATCTCCGCAGCGCCGAGACGCTGCGAGGCGTACGGGTCATCGCCGCGCAGGGGTCCGGCATCCGTGACCAGCAGGATCAGGCGGGTGGAATAGGGGCCCCAGTTGAGGGAGTCGATGGCCGTATAGATCCCGGCCAGCGAGTCCTCGTTGAAGTCATGGCTGGAGACGGTCGCCTGTTCCACTTTGGCCAGGCGGCTTTCCAGAGCCTTGCGGTCCTTGGCCGTGGCAAAATCGCTGATGACCTGCGAGGTGTAGCCCAGCTTGGGGGTCTTTTCCGTACTGCTGCGGAAGGCCACCACGGCAAAGCCCACATTGTCGGTCATCTTGTCCTTTTCCAGGCGGTCATAGAGCTGGCGGATGATGTCGCGGCTCTGGTCGATATAGGGCTTCATGGAGATGGACGTGTCCATGACCAGGGCGATGCCGGTCTTGGGCGGCCCGGCCACTGCGCCGGACTGGCTGCTGCCGGGATCGATGGAGGCCACCTGCAGCAGGTTCACGCCTTCAAAGGCCCGGTTCATACCAAGAATGGGCATGAGGTAGAAGCGCTTCTGGGCCACGGCCCCTTTCTGCTCCGCCGGTTCCGAAGCCAGGATGGGCAGGCCGGCCGTATCCTTGCCGCCGGCTGCGGCCGCCACAAGGCTGTCCAGCTGCTTTTCCATGTCGGCAGCTTCGCACAGGCCTTTCAGATCTTTTTCCGTCTTGAAGAAGAGTACGGGATCACGGCCGGTACGCGGGGTGAACAGCAGGGTCAGGGACTGGTTCCAGTCCGTGGCCTGATCCTTTTTCAGCCAGCCCAGCGGCGCGCGGGTATCAAGGCCCACCTGCAGCCAGTCGCCCTGACGGGCGTAGACATAGAGCACGGTAAAGGGCACCAGGGCCTCACGCGCGGCCGGAGCGCCGTCGCGGGCTTCTTTCAGGGGCATGGCGCCGGGGTGGGAGACCACGCGCTGGTACAGGGTCTTCTTGCCTTCCTGCAACAAGGGGGCCGCCTGCAGGGCAGGCACGGCCACCAGCAGGAGCAGCAGAATCGCAAAAAAGCGGATGCAGGTTCTGGGCATGGTCTTCTCCTTATTTCCACTCGCGCAGCAGGAGCGAGGCCTCAGCGTTGCCCTTGGCGGCCTCGCCTTCCACATGACGGCGCAGGGCCGCCAGCGCCTTGTCCGCTTCCGCATAGCCCTTGCTCCTGGCATTGTCATACCAGTGTTTCGCCTGGCTCATGTCCGCGGGGATGCTGCCGCGCGGCAGCTTCGACTGCGGATCATAGAACTGGCCCACCAAAAACATGGCTTCGGCATTGCCTTTCTGGGCAGCGTCTTCCAGCAGCAGGAAGGCCGCGTCGCTCTCATCGTTGCCGGCCTGGGGCATACGCAGGGGGCGGGCCAGCTCCAGGCTGGTGGCGGGATCAGCCGTGCCGCGCAGATGCTCGCGGGCCTGTTGCAACGGCGCCACCGCGGCAGGAGCCGCCGGAGCTTTCTCCGTCCCGGCCGGTGCCGTCTGCTGGGGCGCTGCCGCCTCCTGCCGGGTCGCCGGAGTTTGTGGCGCCATGGGCGGAGGCGGCGGGGGCGTGGCCCGCAGGAAGAACCACCAGACCGCGGCAGCGGCCAGGGCCAGCAGGACGAGACTCAGGATGATCCAGAGCAGGCTGCCGGAGGATTTTTTTTCTTTCGCCGTCTCCGCGGCGGGCTGATCCATCTCCAGCGGCGCTCCGGCCAGCAGCGGCGAAGGCTCCGCTTCCGGTTCGGGATCGGGGGCCGGTGCTGGCATGGGGGCCGGTTCCGGCTCTGGATCGGGGAGCAGCATGGGCTGCGGCGCGGGCGCGGCTGCAGGGGAAGCCGCATGTCCCATGCCGTCCCCGCCCTGCATGCGGGAATAGACGAGATCCTGGATCTGGAGGACGCACTTCTGGTCACCGGCCATGAACAGATAGCGTTCCAGCTTGTCCAGATTGTCCACCACGGCGGCACCTACCTGCAGGCGGAGGCAGCCGCTGTCATCATCATGGGCGTCCACGGGCAGGGAGACGCGGCTTTCCTGCCAGCCGGAAGCGGACAGGTATTTGCCGTCGCCCGAATAGATGGCCACATCGGTCGGGCCCGCACCGGGGGCATCGTACACGCAGATGACGGCCACGCCGGGCGTGCGCGCGGCATCAGGGGCAATGATGGCTTTCATCGTTATCCTTTGAATGCCTGCAGGATGTCATACAGGCGTTTGTTCTGTTGGGGGTTGCGGATCTGCTGGCCGTCGAAGTCCACGTTGGCGGTGATGCCGTGCATCAGGGCGCGCAGCCAGTCGGTATACCACTGCCGGTCGTAGGGCGCTTCCACTTCACCGATGAGCGGTTCGCCCACGGGATCGCTGACGGCCGGGAAAAGGACCACGGGCTTGTCCCGGAAGATGATGGTGCGTTCCTGCTCGCTGTGATGGCGCGGGTCGAAGCCCAGCCAGTCCACGAAGGCGTTGATGGCGTCGGCGGCCAGACTGGCCTGTTTCCAGAGCAGGCGCTCCCGTTCGAGGTTGCTGTAGGCGGAGCAGGCACGCAGATCTTCTTCCATCTGCTGGCGCACCCGGCAGCGCTGGGCCGAAAGCAGCAGCTCGTGGCAGAACTGGTCCAACTCGCGCGCGGGCATGGCAAAGAATGTGCGCGTCTCCGCGTCGGCCGCGAACTGGCGGACCTGCTCCACCCAGGCATCGAACACGGCTTCGGCCAGTTCGGCCGCGCTGTCCTTGCCTGTGACGGGTGCTGTGCCGGGCATCTCGGTGGCCACAGGGGCTTCATCACCGAAAAGGTCGTCCAAAATGTCCTGTTGCGAGACGCGCACACCGATGGAGGCAGGAGCGGCCCCGCCGTTTTCCGCTTCAGGCATGGCGGAGGTGACCTGCGCACACAGGGCGTACAGATCGTGATCGCTGACCTGCAGGCGGTGGAGCATCTCGCCAAAAGTCTGGCTTTGGGCCACGCGGGCCAGCAAAACGGCCAGATTGCGGGCCAGGGTCTCTTTCTGGCGGCGCAGCTCCTCGCGGTCGTCGCTCTGGTAGTAGACGCCCAGCGCCGTCAGGACGCGTTCGGCCTGTTCGTCCAGCCCCACACCGATCTGATGCCGCTTGAGCTCGGGATTGCAGAGGGGGCGCAGACGCTGGCGCAGCAGGCTGATGCCGCCGTCATTGAGCGCCATGGCCGCTTGCCAGACGGCTTCGGGGTCGTCCACATGGCGACGCACCAGCGGCGAATCCACAAAAGCCCGGTGCACTTCTTCCACATAGGCAATCTGGTCGGGACGGACACCGCTCTCGTTGCCCTGGGCATCGAAGGTGAAGATGGCCTCGCAACGGAAATTGGGGTTGCGCAGCAGGAAGATGTTGCGGAAGGGATGCGCGCCGTCCCAGTTGGTGGGCCAGTCATGCTGCTTGCCGAAAAAGTCCAGCAGGGAGGACTGCAGGCGCGTGTTCCAGCGCTGTTCCACGGAAGGCGAGCCGGCTTTTTTCTCGAACTCCATGTCCATTTTGGTGAGCACGAAGAACAGGGAGGGCGCCTTGCCGGCACGGTGGGCCGGGTTCTCGCCGTGGGTGGAGCAGATCCAGTCGTACACGGCGCGGGGCAGATCCTGCACCTCCTGGTTGCCGGGGCCGATGCAGAGCAGCATGCTGGTCAGTTCGTGCTCTTCGCAATAGCGCTCGAAAAGATAGGCCACCTTGCCGCGCAGGAAAAGGTTCTGCAGCGCGCCTTCGCGTTCCAGCTCCTTGTCCAGGTCCAGGATCTTGAGGCGGGAGCGATAGCCCGGAAAGTCCAGCAGGTCCGTGTAGGAGAAGAAGTCGTCCGGCTGTTCCCGCATGAAGATGGTGATCTCCGCCGTCAGGGCCGTGACCACGGCACGGGGCAGGGCGGCCTTGCGTCCGTCCTTGCCCAGCAGGGTCAGGCGGTCTTCCGCACTGTTGGTCCCCAGCCCGGTCAGCAGGGCCACGTCGATGATGCTGGTCTGCCGCGGCAGCAGGGCCTCCAGCGGGCAGTCGGCCTCGGCCGGGTTGCCCAGGGCCTCCAGAGCCTGGCAAAGTTCGAGGAAAAGCTGCTGGAATTTTGGCTGGTTGTTCCAGATGATGCCGAAAAGTTCCGCCCGATAGCTCAGGGGCAGCAGGGGGGCCAGGCTGACGGCCTGCGCCCAGTAACCCTGTTGCAGCATCTGGACGCGCGGCTTGGAGAGAAAGTTGCGGTTGAGGTATTCGCGCAGGTCTTCCACGTCATCGGCAGTGACACTGCTGGCGCCGGGCGAAGACTGGCGGGCCGTCTGGGTCAGTCGCTCGAGGGCGGAGCGCATGGCGTCGGCATCGGGCATCTGCTTGTGTTCGCAGTCGGCATAATAGGTATTGGCCAGCACGCGGACCACGTCCATCTCGGAGAGCAGGCGCAGCCGGATAGGGAGGTCCGGCGTCAGCCCCTGGGGCGGCGTGGTGGTGAAGCGGGTCACCAGCCCGGTGGATTCCTTGCCGCCTTCGGGATTGATCTCGGTGATGAAATCCGACGTCCGGCCGCAGAAGTCCGCCAGCAGATCGCCGCGGCTGTCGCGGGCCAGAGCCGAGATGAGGTAGGATTTGCCGGACTGGCTGGGGCCGAAGACGCCCACACACATCTTGCGGCGGGCGGCCTGTTCGCACTTGCCGAAAAAGCGGGCGGCCCGGCGCATCTCTTTTTGCAGCGTGGTGCATTCGCTGCCCACGGTCTCGCGATTGTCGGCCAGCCAGGTGGCGGCATGGCGCGACTGTTCCGCCAGACGGGCACAGCGCGCTGCCAGCTGAATGTCTTGTTCCTGCATGATGATGCTCCTGTCTGTCCGTCGCTAGTTGGCGGCGTTCACGACGCCGGTATCCAGCCAGTAGCCTTCGTCCGTGGGCAGGGTCTGCAGACGGATCTCCAGATCCCGGGGCGAGACGAAGTTGCCGGCATTGTCCGTGATGGCGGTGATGCTGAATTCCCCTTCGCTGCGTTCTTCCCGCTCGCCGTTGCTGACGGGCATGTCCTCATCGTCCAGCATCTCGGCCACGTTGAGGGTGACGTCCACCTTGTAGGGCAGACGGCCCGAGGCGCGGGCGCGGGCGTCTTCACTGGCGAAGGTCAGTAGGTGATAGCGGGTGGCGGGCCAGCGTTCGGCCCCCAGCTGGCGGTAGCCGATGCCGAGCTGGCCGTTGAAGGCCACGGTGCGGTTCAGCTCCACACCGCTTTTGGCGTCCACATCCACCTTGAACCAGACCTTGGGGGCGCGCAACTGGGTATTGATGTCCAGCTCGCCGATATAGCGGGCGGTGGAGGTCAGACGCAGCGCGTTGGAATCGAAGGAGAAGCCTTCGATATGCCCTTCGGCCAGGGCGCAGAGGATGGCGCCCACGACCACGGTGGTCTTGGGGTCCTGGATGCGGCCCAGCGTATCGGGGAAAGGATACCAGCTGCCCACATGATAGCGGCGCATGGGGATGATGCGGTCCGGCGGCACGGGCAGCTTGGCCATGACCGTGGAGGCGACCACCTTCCAGGCGCTGGGGCGGCCCGTCAGCAGCAGCATGTCGGTATCGTACAGGTGCACCAGCTCGCAAAGGGCCGAGAGCGTGGGGGCCAGGGTCCGCTGGATGGTGGCCTGGAGTTTTTGCGGGCTGACCGTGATGGGCACATCCATGATGGAAAAGTCATCCAGACCGGGCACCGTGTCGCGCACCAGGGCCGTCACGGCATCCAGGGTGGACTGCTGCGGGCGCAGGGCCAGGATGGCGGGGCGGAACGTGCCGCTCTCCGCCGGGGCCTCTTCTTCCCCGATCCGGCCGTTTGCCGGGGCGTCGCCCACGGCAGGCTCGAAAAAGTCCCCCAGGGTGCAGGTCTGGTCCAGATGGACGTCGCTGTCCTGCTCGCACACGCGCAGCAAACCCAGGGCCACAGGCAGGGCCACCTGCCGTACCAGGCGGATGCGGGTGTTGCGCTGCTCCTGCGACATGCCGATGGTATCGCGGCCGAAAAGCTGGGCCAGCAGCAGGCGCGGCTCCTGGACGCCCCGGGCCTGCAGGGCATCGGAAACGGCCGGGATGACGTGCTGGAGCACCACTTCGCGGGCCACTTCGTCACCGGCGATGTTGAAGCCGTCGCGGAACTCGGTATGCGGCACGATGCGGGCCGTGTCGCCCTCGCCGCTGGCCAGTTCGTAGGTGGTGATGGACAGGTCCGTGGTGCCGCCGCCGATGTCGATGGACGCGATGCGCACGCAGGGATGATCGTTGTAGCGGGCGCGCTTTTTGCCCATCAGGCGGAACAGGTGGTGGGCGTCCCCGTGCTGTTTGACGGTAAGCTCGTTGTAGAGCAGCACCAGCTGGGAGCAGCTGGCCTCGTCCCAGTCACAGCGCACCAGCGGGCTGGTGCGGTAATCCCCGGACCGGATCCTGTTCTGCTGCTGCGGCGGCACATACCACTCCGACCAGCCGAGGCCTTCCCAGATGACCTTGACGGCCCAGAGCACCCAGCGCCGGAAGATGCGTTTTTCCGCCACGGGCATGGCCGTGGGCACGGTGAAGATGAGGCGGCGCAGACGCCGGGGCAGGTTGGGCAGCCGTCCCCGGGCACGGGTGGCGGGCGAATTGATGGTGATGAGCGTCTGGGTGAGGATCTCGCCCAGCATGAACATCATCAGCGAAGAGCGCGTGAACAGGGACTCGAACACCGGTTCGGGCTGCTGCTTCTTCAGGGAAGGGCTGCGGCGGAACAGGGGATCGTCAAAGCAGGAGAGCGGCGTGCCCTGCGGATTGAGCTGGCGGGCGAACAAGCCGCGGTTGACCATGGGCTCGGTGTTGCCGCTGGTGTTGTAGCGCCAGGTCTGCTGCCACGGACGCTCGTCCCACAGGTAGCGCTTGGGGCTGGACATGCCGGTGGTGCCTTCCGCGCAGACGGCCTGCGTGGCCAGACGTGCCGCCTCGGGACCGATGCGTACGGCCGAGGGCCAGGCAAAGGCCGGGATCTGGCGGCCGGAGCGGCGGCTCAGGGTATCGTTGCCGAAGGTGGCGTCCACGAATTCCACCCGGGTCTCGAACGGATCGGCGTATTCCAGATCGGGCTGGCTCAAATCGCGCAGGCGCAGCACATAGCTCTGGTTAAGGTCGGTGCTGCACTGGGGCGGCGTCTCCACCAGGATGCCCGTGGTGCGGGAATTGCCGATGTCCAGGATCAGGTCCACGTCCACCGGCGTGTCCCGGGCAGGATTGATGACCTGCACGGCCACGTCCTTGACGGCCAGACGCACGATGTCCAGCCAGGTGAGATAGCTGGCCAGATGCTTGAGCACATAGGGATCTTCCTCGCCCCAGGCCGCGCCGCGGCGCTTGCCCTGGTTGCGTGCCGTGTACAGTTCCAGCAGCCACTGGTCCACCCAGGCCTCGTTGAGGAACCAGGAATTGTCCCGCACATGGTGGGCCAGCATGAAGTGCCCGTGGGCGCTGACATCCTGGGGAGACAGGGCGTGATAGCGGTCTTCGCCGGCGGGGCGCTCTTCCACGGTGGTGTCGAAGATGATGACCACGCGCAGCATGTTCGGGTCCTTGCTGGAAGGCATGACCCGGGCCCGGGCCCAGTTGGAGGGACCGCATTCGAAGCATTTGCCGCCGTCGGGCCAGCACTGTTCCAGCGTGCGCAGGAAGGGCACGGGCAGCCACTGGCCGTCCCATGTCTTGAGCTCTTTGGCGGCCTGCATGGAATAGGTGTCGCCCGTGTATTCCTTGCCGGTCAGCTGGTCGGTGAAGACGTTGTCGCGGTTCTCCAGACAGTGGAGGAAATGCGTATAGCGGCCGCCGCTGCCTTCTCCCTTGAGCTCTTCATAGAAATAGCGGACGTGCTTGCCCAGGGCTTCCAGCGGCAGGGCAAAGTCCAGGAACTGGGGACATCCGCCGGGGATGATGCTCACGGGCGAAAGGTAGTGGGGAATGGCATCCATGCTTATTTCCTCTTGAAGTCAGCTTTCCAGCGCAGGTTGCGCTTGCTCTGTTCCACGCCCTGGCAGCGGGTGCTCTTGTCGTTGCCGGTGCACTGTACCTGCTGGGGCACATACTGGTTGCCCTTGGGGCAGGGGGCCGACCCGGCCCGCCAGACAAGACGGTTGCCCTCGAACTTGGCCGTGGCCGGACCGCTGCAGACCTGGCCGTTCTCTTCGCGCACGAAGCGCCGTCCCTGGCCCTTCTTGTCGAAGCAGTACTCGGCGATGATGGGCGTATTGGACGGATGCGAGAACAGGCCCGTATCGCTCTGCCAGCAGCCTTCCAGGAAGCTCAGGTCGTTCTTTTTGGCCGCATCGGCGGGGATGTTCAGATCCTCGTTTTTGCGGGGCTTGGGCTTCGGTTCCGGCTTCGGTTCCGGTTTGGGCTCAGGCTTGGGCTTCGGTTCCGGCTTGGGCTCGGGCGCAGGCTCGATGGGTTTGTCAGGCACTAGCTGGGGCGTGACCACTTCAGGATCGGGCTTTGGCGGCTCCGGCTTCGGTTCCGGCTTGGGCTGCGGCGGTTTGCAGAGCAGGGCTTTTTCCCGCAGCTGGCGCAGCAGCTCTTCCAGCTCGTTACGCTGCTTTTCCGCTGCCTGGGTGGCCTGATCGAGACGGGGATCGGCCGCCGGTTTGAGGCAGGATGCGGGCAGGGGAGAGGGCAGGATGCCCAGGGCCGCCAGCAGCAGCCAGAGCAGGAGCAGGGCCAGCAGGAGCGGCAGCAGCCAGCCAAGGCAGCCGCTGCCGGCAGCGGCCACAGGCACGGCAGCCGCAGCCACGGGGGCCGCCGCGGCTGCCACGGGGATGGCGCCGCCCATACGGCTGAGATCCTGTGGCATGGCGCCGACGGCTCCCGGAGCAAAGCCCCAGTTCACCAGGACGGGCTGGCCGTCCACGGACCAGAGATCGTCGTCATGGGGGTGTTGCAGGACCAGGGCGAGCATCTGGCCGGCAAGGGCCTCGCGGCTTTGGGCGTCTTTTCCCCATTGTTCCGACAGGTGCAGGATGTCCCGGGCCAGTTCACCGGCGCGGGCCCGCAGGCGCTCCGCCTCTTCGGCAGGGAGCGCGCTCACCGGGGTGGCGGTCCCGTTCACGCCGGCGTACCAGTCGATGCGCTGTTGGCCGGGATCGTGCTGGGGCTCGGCGATGAGGGCCGCATGGGCCGGGCTCAGGTGCTGGGCGATGATGCTGCAGACCTGGGCGTGGCAGTCTGTGGCGAAGATGCCCTGGCTGGCCAGGGCGCGCATGGCGTTGCGCTGGCTGGTAAGCAGGAAAACGCTCATGGTCTCACCCCTTTCTGGCCATCGGCCTTTTCGTCTTGTGCCTGAGCGGCGGCAGGCGTTGCCGCGGCCTGGGAGAATCCGATGCCGATCTCCCGCAAATAGGCGGTAATGCTGCTGCCCACGATGGCGATGCTGGACTGGCGGTAGGAGGCATCATCGAGTTTGATGAAGGTATTGATGCCCACCACCTGGCCCTGTTCATTGACCAGAGGGCCGCCGCTGTTGCCTTGCGAGACCGTGGCCGTATGCACGACCAGCGGCGGTGTGCGTTCCAGGATGACGCTGACCACGCCTTCCGTATACACCACCTCGGGCACGGCGGAATCGTTGCCCTGCAGCAGGGCCATGAATTTGGGATCGTCGTTGGTCACGGCGCCGGGGAAGCCCCAGGCGCTGACACGCTGGGTACGTTCCACACCGGGGGCGAATTCCAGCGGCGTGATGGCCGCATCGGCAGGCAGCTCCAGCAGGGCGAAGTCCCGGCCGCCATCCGCGCTGCGATGGCGCACGGTGGCCTGCAGGACACCGCCCGTGGCCTTGTTGATGAGGAAGGCCTGGCCGGCATTGCCCACCACATGGGCATTGCTCAGCACATGGCGGCGGGAGATGAAGAAGCCGGATCCCATGGACAGACCCTGCGGCTGCCGGGCCAGCACGAGGACAGTGCCCTGTTCCAGCAGCTGGGCCATGCTGCCGGGACGGGCAGGGGCCTTTTGTGGCGTGACCGGCGTGCTTTGGGGCGTCACATCGGACGGGATCTGCAGGGGCTCGCCGGAGCGGCCGCCGGGCACAACTCCGGGGACGGCGTCAGGAGGGGGCGGCAGCTGCGCCAGTTTTTCTTTGATGACGCAGGGCTCTTCCTTGAGCAGGGCCCGCAGCTGGGCCAGATAGGCGTCCATCTCGGCATTTTTGGCCAGCTGGGCGTTCAGGGCGGCTTCCTGGGCCTGTTTTTCCGCTTCGGCGGCCTGCCATTGCTTCCAGAACAGCCAGCCGAGCAGGGCCAGGACCAGCAGGAACAGCACGATGCCCCAGAACAGGGGACGGCGGTACCAGGGAACAGGGACCGGGGCGCCCCGGGGGGCGTCCGGATTGCCGGAGGGATCTCCACCGCCGGCGGTGTGTGCGGTGTCGGCGGTATCGGGACGGGGGACATCAGCGGTGTTTTTGCCGGGATCGTCAGCCATGGGGGTATGCTCCGAAAAAAGGGCGCACTTCTCGTGGGAAAGAAGCGCGCCCTGCTGTTACAGCATCAGATTGTTGACGGTCTGCTCGTACGTGGCCAGACGCATGTCCACGTCCTGGCGGGTACTTTCCAGCTCGCGGCGGGAATTGTTCCAGGCCTTCTTTTCCTTGCGGGGGGCCTGCTGGCGTTGGGAGACCTGCCCCTTGGCCTGAGCCTGGGCCAGGGTCTTCTGGTATTCGGCATCACGCTCGATGACATGGTCGGAGGTGAGCTTCAGGATGCGGGACGTTTCTTCGAGACCGCTGCGGATCTCCATGTAGCGGTCCTGGAAATCCTGCCGGGTGATGGCCCCGGCCTTGTACTGGGCCGCGGCCTTCTTGAACTGTTCGTCATAGCAGCGGGCCGAAAGACGGGCGGCGGCAGTGGCGCGATCCATGCCTGCGCTGTCCTCGCCCAGTTGGGCGGCATAGCTGGCCAGCAGCCTGCGGTCGTTCTCCCGCTGCTGGGACTTGCCGTAGATGTTCCCGCCCACGGCGCCCGCCGCACCACCGGCCACGGCACCGGCCAGGGCGCCTTCCACCTTGCCGGTGGCCAGGCCGCCGATGAGGGCACCCAGCAGGGCGCCGCCCGCGGCGCCTCCCGCCGTACTGTTGGTGACCCTGTCTTCATCGGCCCGCAGCTGGGCCACAGGGGAGTAGCACTGGGGATAATAGTTGACCTGTGTCGTCTGCGCGCCGTATTTGCTGGCGCAGCCGCCGAGCAGGGCGATGCACGCCACTGTTACGACCAGAAGTCTGAGATGACGCTTGACCATGTGGATCTCCTTGGCTGGATGCATGGTGTCTCGCTCTTTCCATAATATGCCTTTGCCGGGGAGCAAGTCAAATAGCGAGCCCTGACGGAAGGTACGGGGCACGGCTGATTTGCCCTTTTTGCATATTTGGTGTATACTCAATGATGGTAGTGAGAATGCCATTTTAGTGGATGCGTTCTGTAACCTCTTTTCGGGAGAAGCCTTATGAAAAAAGTTCTCAGTCTTGTCCTGGCCGCTGGTCTGCTGCTGGCCGCCTCGCTGGCCAATGCCGACACCAAACGCCTGACCTTGGCCACCGGCGGGACCTCCGGGGTGTACTTCCCCCTGGGCGGTGCCATTGCCCAGGTGATCACCAACAAGAGCGGCGGCGCCATCTCCGTGACGGCCCAGGCTACCGGTGCTTCCGGTGAGAACATGCGTCTGGTCCAGGCTGGTGACGTGGACTTCGCCATGGTGCAGAACGACGTCGCCGACTCCGCCTTCAACGGCCTGGCTCCCTTCCGCAGCAAGCTGGACAACGTGCGCGTCATCGGCCGCCTGTATCCTGAATACCTGCATGTGGTGGCCAGCAAGGACAGCGGCGTGAAGGCTCTCGAAGATTTCAAGGGCAAGAAGGTCTCCGTGGGTGCCCGCGGCAGCGGCAACGAAGTGAACTGCCGCCAGATCTTCGGCTTCTACGGCCTGGATTACAAGAACATCGAGCCCATCTTCCTGCCCTACGGTGAAACTGCCGACCAGTTCAAGGACCGTCAGGTGGACGGCTTCGTGTTCACCATCGGTACGCCCAACCCCGCCATCCAGGACATCACCACCGCTCAGGAAGTGGTCTTCGTGCCCCTGGCCGGCCAGAAGGTCGAGGAGATCGTCAAGAAGTTCCCCTACCTGGTGAAGGACTCCATCCCGGCCGGTACCTACCTGGGCCAGAAGGACGCCGTGCCCACCCTGTCCGTGCAGTGCATCCTGGTGGCCAACAAGAACATGCCTGACGACGTGGCCTACACCCTGACCAAGACCCTGTATGACAACCTGCCCGACGTGGCCAAGGCTCATAACAAGGGTGCCGAGATCTCTCTGGAACACGCCGCTGACGGTGTGACCATCCCCTTCCATCCTGGTGCTATCAAGTACTTCAAGGAAAAGGGCCTGGACATCAAGTAGGCTGAGTTCTCAGGCAACAATCAGTTGATTCGGGACTTATGATGATGCGGCGCAATACCATTGCTTTTTTGCTGGTCATGCTGGTCTGTATGACAGGCGTACTGTGGGTTGCGCCGCATCTTTTTTTCAGTGTGCAGGCGCAGGACGTGCAACGCCTGGTGCTGCGCGACAGCAGCGGCAGGGAACTTTTCAGCCGGCCCGCACCGGACGGCAGCGAGTTTGCCATTCGTTACAGGCATTCCGTCGCTCTGAGTCCGGTGGAGGACTGGTTCAGTGTCAGCGGGGGCTGCATTTATCTGGAAAAAACGGTTTATCAGGATTTCGGGGCCGGACTGCCGCATCAGCCGGGCCCGGGACAGCGGATGTATACGGAAAACGGAAAAGTTGTCATCAGCGGCTATCATATGGCCCTGCCTTCCTTTGATGTGCGCGTGGGACGTGTGGCGAACCACACCCTGCTGCTGCCTGAAGAGGGCGGGGAACAAAAGGAGATCCCGCTGAATTCCCTGCTGGAACCGGGACAAGCCATTACCCTTACAGTCGTTTTACCCTGATAATTTTTGGACATTGACTTGGCGTGAAAGGACACGCCCGCATACTTACACAGGACATGAGAGGATGAGCCACGAAAAAAGAATGCATATGATCGATGAACAAGGGGCAGGGGGATTTGCCCTGGAAGAAGGCCACAAACTGGATTCCAGTGCTGTGGAGAAGATCCAGGAGACCGTGGACGTCTCCGAGATCGTTGCCAAGTACGACAAGGAATCCGTTTACCGCTCCTTCAAGGGGTGGCTCGATATTTTTATCAAGATCCTTTGTATCGCCTTTTCCGCTTTTCATCTGTACACGGCCGCCACGACGCCCTTTGCGCCCCAGATCCAGCGCGCGGTGCATCTGGGCTTTGTGCTGACCCTGATCTATCTGCTGTATCCTGCCCGCGCCACGGGCAACATGAACAAGCTGGCCTGGTATGACGCCATCCTGGCCATCGCCGGGGCCGTGGTCTGCGGCTACATCGTCTGGCAGTATGACATCATTGTGCTGGATGCCGGTCCGGCCACCGAGCTGGACTTCATCATGGGCTGTGCGTCCATCCTGCTGGTGCTGGAGGCGACCCGCCGTATCGTGGGCATCCCCATCACCCTGGTGGCCGTGGTCTTCCTGCTGTACGCCAAGTTCGGCAACCTGATCCCCGGCATGCTGGGGCACCCCGGTTTCTCCGTGCAGCGTATCGTCTCGCACATGTATCTGACCACGGAAGGCCTGTTCGGCATGCCTCTGGGCGTGTCGGCCTCCTTCGTCTTCCTGTTCATCCTGTTCGGTGCCTTCCTGCACAGCACCGGTCTGGGCAAGTTCTTCATCGACCTGGCCCTGGCCGCTGCCGGCCGCTACGTGGGCGGCCCCGCCAAGGTGGCCGTGCTGGCCAGTGGTTTCTTCGGTACCATTTCCGGTTCTTCCGTGGCCAATACGGTGTCCACGGGTACCTTCACCATCCCGCTCATGAAGAGCGTGGGCTATCGCGGTGCCTTTGCCGGCGCCGTGGAAGCCGCCTCGTCCACCGGTGGCCAGATCATGCCGCCCATCATGGGGGCTGCGGCCTTCATCATGGCCCAGTTCCTGGGCGTCGGTTACGTGGAGATCGCCAAGGCGGCCCTGGTGCCCGCCCTGCTGTATTACCTGGCCGTGGGCTTCATGGTGCATATGGAAGCCAAGCGCCTGGGCCTCAAGGGCATCCCCAAGGAACGCCTGCCCCGCACCTGGGTGGTGCTGCGTCAGGGCGGTTACCTGCTGATCCCCATCATCGTGCTGATCTACATGCTGATGCAGGGCTACACGCCGCTCAAGGCCGCCTACTACTGCATCGTGACCACCGTGGTCATCTCCCTGGTGGCGGAAAACTGGAAGACTTGGCATGGTGCCCGTTACAGCAATGAAAATGTGATGAGCGCTCTGGCCCAGACCAACTTCCTGTCCCTCAAGGGCGTCCTGCAGGCCATGGAAAACGGTGGTCGTCTGGCCCTGGGTGTGGCTGCCGCCTGCGCCTGCACCGGCTTCGTCATCGGCGTGGTGACCCTGACCGGTCTTGGCCTGAAGCTGGCCAACGCCATCCTGACCATCTCGGCCGACAGCTTTGCCCTGACCCTGCTGCTGACCATGCTGGCCTCCATCGTTCTGGGCATGGGCCTGCCCACCACGGCCAAGTACATCGTGCTGGCCACCATCGCGGCCCCGGCCATCATGCACTTTGGCGTGCCTGCCATGGCGGCGCACCTCTTCATCCTGTACTTCGGCATCCTGGCCGACCTGACGCCCCCTGTGGCACTGGCCGCCTACGCCGCGGCAGGGATCGCGCGATCAGAGCCGAACGCCACAGGCTTCATGGCGGTCAAGCTGGCTTTGGCCGGCTTCCTGATCCCCTACATCTTCTGTTACAACCCCGGCCTGCTGATGATCGGTGCCTCCGGTTGGGAAGTGCTTTTCTACGCTTCCACCGCGGCGCTGGGCATCGCCAGCCTGTCCTTTGCCAGCGTGGGTTACTGGCTGCGTAACCTCTACTGGTGGGAGCGCCTGATCCTGCTGGCGGGCGCCATCACCCTGATCACTCCTGGCGCCATTACCGACGCCATCGGTTGCGGCCTGCTGGTCATGATCTACATCAGCCAGAAGATGCTGACCTCGGGCCCTGTGAGCAAGACTGCTGGATAAGGGCTGCGATAAAGCAGACAACAAAAAAGGCCGGTTCATCCGGCCTTTTTTGTTGTTGTCGTCTGCCGATATCGTGTTGAGGTAAGGAAAGGACAGCTACGGCTGCCATGCGCTATGCTCAAACAGCCAGCTTGAAGGAAGCACAAGGCCGGTACGGTGCGTCTGGAATGCCGGAGCGACCGAGAGGGAGCTCCTTTTCAATGTCTGTCGTCTTGTCTTTTTTCTTTTGGATCCCGCCCCGGCATCAGGCACCAGACGGCAAGGCCCCCCAGGGCGAACAAGGTCAGGTCCCGGTGAGGGAAGGCTGCCAGCGCCAGAAGTATCAGGATGACCAGCAGGCATAACCGGCAGGCGCCGCGCACCGCCATGCGCAGGAGCAGGAGGAGGGCGGCTATGCCCAGCAGGGGCGGCAGCCAGTCCAGCTCCGGAGGTAAGGGAGGAAGATGGAAGATATGGGGAAGGTGCATGGGCCACGATAGGAAAAAAGCAGGTTCTCGACAATGGGGCCATTGTCAGAGGAAAAATCATGCTCATATATAAGGAGGCATGACTGCCGGAAAAAATCGTCGGACCGCCTGCACTGGCTGGCCGGCTGGAAAATAGAGCGTCGAAGGACGCGCAGGAGATGCAATGAGCACACTCACCCCGCGTGAAATCGTGGCAGAACTGGATAAATTTGTGGTGGGACAGGAACAGGCCAAGCGCATGGTCGCTGTTGCTGTCCGTAACCGCTGGCGTCGTCAGCATCTTCCTGAGGAGCTGCGTGATGAGGTCGCTCCCAAGAACATCATCATGATGGGCCCCACCGGTGTGGGCAAAACCGAGATAGCCCGCCGTCTGGCAAAGCTGAGCGGAGCTCCCTTCATCAAGGTCGAGGCCACTAAGTTCACGGAAGTGGGCTATGTGGGCCGCGATGTGGAATCCATGGTGCGCGATCTTATGGAGATCGGCATCAACCTTGTGCGGGAAGAGGAAAATGCCCGGGTCCGGGCCGCTGCCGAAGCTGCCGCCGAGTCCCGTCTGCTGGATCTGCTGCTGCCCAATTCCTTTGGCGGGGACCGCAACGATACCCGCGAAAAACTGCGCCAGCAGTTCCGCCTTGGCTTCATGGATGACCGCGAAGTGGAAGTCGAAGTGACCGAGCAGCCTGCCCAGGGCATGGACATGTTCGCCATCCCCGGCATGGAACAGATGGGTAACCAGGTGCGGGACATGTTCAGCAAGGCCTTCCCGCCGCGCCGCAACCGTCGCAAGATGAAGGTCCGCGAGGCCTATAACGTGCTGATCCAGGAAGAATCCGGCAAACTGGTGGATCAGGAAGCTCTGGTGGACAAGGCTCGCGAGCGCGTGGAGCAGATGGGCATCATCTTCATCGACGAGATCGACAAGATCGCCAGCTCTTCCCAGAATCGCACGTCCGACATCTCGCGCGAAGGCGTGCAGCGTGACCTGCTGCCCATCGTGGAAGGTTCGGCGGTCAACACCAAGTACGGCATGGTGCGCACGGACCATATCCTGTTCATCGCGGCCGGGGCTTTCCATTTCAGCAAGCCTTCCGACATGATCCCCGAACTGCAGGGACGTTTCCCCCTGCGAGTGGAACTCAATGCCTTGGGCAAGGATGAATTCCTGCGCATCCTGACGGAACCCCATAATGCCCTGACGCGGCAGTATGCGGCCCTGCTGGGGACAGAGCAGATCCGCCTGCAGTTCTCGGAAGACGGCATCGAAGAGATCGCCGCTTTTGCGGAAGAGATCAATGCCACCAGCGAGAACATCGGTGCCCGCCGCCTGTACACCATCATGGAAAAAATCCTGGCGGACATCTCTTTTGACGCGCCGGACATGCCCGGTGCGCAGATCGTGGTCAACCGGGCCTATGTGCAGGAACACCTGCGCGATGTCCGGGAAGATCAGGATCTGAGCCAGTATATCTTGTAACTTGATCCCGTTGCCCCGCAGGGGCAGGACAGGGAAGGGCCCGTCGCTCGCGATGGGCCCTTTTTTATTGATATTTTGCCGGGGTCTTTTTTTACGAGGAGGGTGTCTTGAAAAATAGATATAGATAATCTTATATAGCCTCAAAAAACTGTCTGCAGATTTCACCTTCTGGAAGGGACGTGCCCCATAGGCAGGCCATATGCGGACATTTTGCGAGGTATCGCCATGAAGAGGATCGTGTGGTTGCTGTGGGCATTGCTGCTGGTACTGCCTGCTCAGGGCTGGGCAGCGGGCAATATGCAAAACGAGAGTTTTGCCAAAGCCAAACGGCTGCTGGAGCAGAAAGTTTACTATGATCACCGTCAGACGCTCTATTGCGGGGCTGCTTTCGATGAGCACAAGCAGATCCGGCTGCCGCGGGGATTCACGGCAGACAAGCACCGGAAGCGCTCCTCACGGGTAGAGTGGGAGTACGTTGTCCCCGCCGAAAATTTCGGCAGGGCATTCCCGGAGTGGCGGGAAGGTCATGCCCTTTGCGTGGATCGTAAGGGCAAAGCCTTCAAGGGACGTGCGTGCGCGGAAAAGGTCAATGCTGATTACCGTCGCATGCAGGCCGACATGTATAACCTGTACCCTGCCATAGGTTCGGTCAATGCGGTACGCTCCAACAAAAATTTCCAGATGCTGGGGCCTGATGTCCCTTCGGCCTTTGGTTCCTGCCCCATGAAGATCAGCGGCAACAAGGTGGAGCCGCCGGAGCGGGCACGCGGACAGATCGTACGCTCCAGCCTGTATATGGCTGCCAGTTATGGCGAGCATTATCGTCTGAGCCGTCAGCAACAGCAGCTCATGCAGGCCTGGGCGCGACAATATCCCGTGGATGCCTGGGAGTGCCGTCGGGCAAGCCGTATCGAGCGCTTGCAGGGCAATGAGAACAGGTTCGTCAAGGAGTCCTGCTTGTCTGCGGGCCTTTGGCCGGAGCAGGAGACAGCGTTTTTTCTGGAAGACGCTGAAGGCATTTTTTGAAGAAATGCAGGCAACAGAACGCAAAAAACTTGACGAAGGCACCTATCGCCTGTAATCTCTAAAAGCTTTGTGGGCTTCTGGCCTGCGGCTATGCCGGGATGGTGGAATTGGTAAACGCAACGGACTCAAAATCCGTCGGTGGCAACACCTTGCGAGTTCGAGTCTCGCTCCCGGTACCATAAAAATCAAGGGTTTACGGAAACGTAAACCCTTTTTTCGTGCCAAAATCCCGCACCAAATCCGCACCAAAAACGGTCTTTGCACCACGTTTGCACCAAATCTGCACCAAGAGGATTTGTAGCTGTTTCGAGTGTTATCCCTCTGATGCGTTCACGGCCGTCAATGAACTTATTAGAACGGCCCCGCCTCCTCTCGGAAGCGGGGCTTTCCCTTACTACACTCCCCACGTCGCCATCTGGGCGGCGCCTTTTTCTCTCTGGTCCCTGGTGGGCCTGTTCTCCCGCCTGCGTGCGGCCACACGCCGCAGCACGTCCTTGGGCATGATCTTCATGGCCGGCTTTCCTTCCGCTTCCATCTCCTTGTTCCACGCCTGCAATTTTTTCCGCAGCTCGCGCATCATGTACGGGCGTCCCTTGCTTTCAAGGTCATCCAGGGCCTGGTTGGTGAAGTCGTCCATCCTGTCGCTACGCATCGACGTACGCCTTTTCTCAGCCGCGTAGGCTTCATAACTCTTGGCACTGCTGGTGGGCTGAAAGCCCAGCGCCTTGCCAAAAGCCTCTCCGGTGGAGAGCTTCCGGGCGCCGGGCTGGCCCGGGCTGTTGATGGGCCGTCCGCGCAGGGTGGTCTGGCCTTCCGTGGAAAGGCGCCAGGCCTGCATCGCGTTGGCCACGAAGGTCGGCACAAGCGCTTCCACCGCCCTGTAGTCAGCGCCGAAGCGCCTGGCTTCCAGGAATTTGGACGGCTTGTTCACGGCCAGATCATACGGGATGCCCAGCAGATCGCCCAGGCTTTCCGTCATGGCCTCCTTGAACGTCTCGCCACGCTTCATGCCCTCCGTGAAGGGCGTCTCCATGCGCAGGGAGCCGCCAATATTCACCCCCAGCAAGGATGGCAGTCCATAACAGACCACATCCCGCAGCAGGTTGTTTGCCGGCAGGGCGTTCCTGATCTTTGCGGTCCAGTCCTCGTCATCCCCGGAAGCCGCGGCGCACAACGCCGCCAGCGTCGCATAGAAGGGGAAGGCCGTCAGCCCGCCAAGGGCCACGGTCGCCCCCAGGCTCTTGGCCACGAAGGTGCGCCCCTCCTTGCCCTCATAGAGCAGGGCCCGCCACCACAGGTTCAGGATGTTGGCTCCGAAGCTGCGGAACGTGAACACGGGGGAGAGCATGCGTCCGGCCACATTGCTGCGCAGGAATTCCGGCTGGTTGCCGCGCCCGTATTCAAAGTGTGTATCGCGCACCAGCATGGCCGCAAAGTCCCGTGCCTGCTCGTGGGTCATCTTCTGGCCCGGCTCAAGCCCATATTCTTTTAAGGCCTTGGTCTTGAAGGCCCCGACACGGGCCGCCCGGTAGGCTGCCAGAGCAAGGGAGGCCCGGTTGAAGATCTCCACCTTGCTCATGGGCCAGCCCAGCAGTCGCGTGAAGCGTTCCCACATCCGCAGGGACGGCGAAGCAGAGATCTGCCCGCGGATTTCTTCCATGTAGGCATCCGTGATGACACTGTTGCCGTACAGTTCTTGCAGCATGGCCGCTTCTTCGGCAGTCAGCTTCTTGGCACCGTGCAGTCCCTTGCCAGAGTAGGTCAGGCCGATGGTATCCATGGCGCTTTTCAGCCAGTGGCCCCCGCCGCCGGTGACATACTGCTGCAAGCGGGGCACGCCCACCACGGCATTCTGGGTCAGGTTGACCACGGCGGTCTTGATATTCCCGCCCAGATACCAGGCAAAGGCCACGGACTTGATATTGCCGGTGATCCTGTCGATCTGGTCACTGTTGCGCAGCATGTCCTTGGTGTACTGCGCAGCATATTCCCACAGTCGGGGAGAGGCGCTGGCATCAATCTTGCCCAGGGCCCGGGCAAAGTCCGCAGCGGCTTCCATCTTGGTCAGCCAGCCGTTGAGACCGGCCATGTAGCTGTAAAGGACGCCCTTCACGTCCTGGGTCTCGAAGCCGGGGATATTCTGCCGGTGGATGCCATGGGCCCCGAAACCGCGGGCTTTCAGGACGTCGGCCACGCCAGAGAGCAGGGTGGAGCGCACGCGCTCGGCCTGTTCGCTGTCGCCCAGCCGGGACGCCGCGGCGGAGATGATCTGTTCCATGGCTTCCGGATCAATGGGAGCCCCCAGGATGTCATCCGGCAGCTTTTGGGCTTCGCGCGGATCCTCCCATGTGGCGTCGGGAAAGTCCTTCCTGTGCTCGGCAACGATCTTGGCCCATTCCTCGCGCACCGATGAGCCAAAAGGTACGTCAAAATGCTTGCGGAAGACCGTTTCCTTGCCCACCTTTGCCACTACGAAATATTTCCCTGTACGCTGATGCGGGAAGTAGTTGTGGATGTTCCCGAACTCCGTCCGGTATATTTCCAGGTCGGTATCGGCAAGGTCTGACATGGCGGCCATTTTGTTGTAGGCACGCAGGAAGGCGGCATCCAGAGCTTCGCGCACCTGCCCAAAGGCCTGCTTCACGCGCTCCGGCTCCGGCTGTTCCTTCAGCCATGCCCTGAACTTTTTCTGGTAGTCCGGGTTCAGCTCCAGGACGTCGCGTCCGTTCACAGTCTGGTCAACGACGTTGAATTTCTCGATGGCGTTCAAGGGCCCGATCTGCTTCCCGTCCCACTTCCAGATCATGGCAGCCAGCTGTTCCTGCTCCTTCTGGCCCAGACGCTTGCTGGCATCACCATCAAAGAGCAGAGGCACCTGCTCCAGCGTGGCCTTGAGAGCGGCGGAGCGCTCTTCCACACGCCGCAGCTGTCTGTCATAGACCTTGGCGAATCCGGCATGGTCCTTGGCCACCCAGTGCGGCAGCTTGAACAGGCGTTCGGCCAGGCTCAGGTCATGGCGCGGGATCAGCTTGCCCATTTCTTCATTGGACAGGATGTCTTCCACGTCAGCGCTCACACCACGGCCCATGACCTTTCGCAGTGCCCGGATGCCGGAAGCAACGCTCTCGGTAAGACCGGACGGGCGAGAGGCGAGGGAGGCCAGGGGAGTATTTTCCCCGCCCCTTCCGTGATCCGCCGGCTTGACCACGTCCTTTTCCGTGAGTATTTTAATCCCACGATAGCTCTCGCGGTTCACCACACTGGACAATTGCAGTCCAGCTCGTTCTCTGAACCAGCGGGAGCTACGTGTTTTGTCATAGTAGCGCAGGTTTCCTGCTGCGATCTGGTTCTTGGCCCACACCCAGCCCGGAACAGTTTTCCCCGTGTCGCGCCTCGTGCTGCGGTCGTGAATACTGGCAATATCGTTAACGCGAGTACGCCCTCTGTCCACGTCAAAATGAATGGCTGCGACAAGGTTTTCCCCATTCCGCTCCATTTCCGTCAACATGACATACGCGTTGGACATGGTGGCCGACTTGAATACCATGATTGGATTCGCCAGATGTTTCGGCAGGTCTCGAAGCGTATCAAGTGGGATATCGTGCTTCGTCAACACCTTTGTCAGATTGTGCCTCGTTATTTCCATCGGCAGAGGTTTGGCCCCCAGACGCTGTAATACATCTGGTGTGGCTCCAATCGTGAGCCCGCTGATTTTGTTTCCGCGTCCATCAGCAATGTCATCAAGCTGCCTTCCCCAGGCTTCCATATCCTTCTGTAGCTGCACCCAGGCAGCACGGGCGGCTTCCTGCTGGTCAGCGCTCAGGGAAGCGAAGGCACCGGCACTGTCCGTCCCTTCCTCCAAGGCCGCGTCAGGCATGGCAACAGGCCTTCCCTCCATCACATGCCCCTGCAGGGCGTCCAGCAGCCGCTCCATCTGGCTACGGCCCATGCGTCCCCTGCGACCGGTCAGCGTGTAGACCATGCCGTTCCAGGCACGCACAATGGCATCGACGACCCGGCGCCACAGGCTTTGTTCCTGCGTGCTGCGCAGCATCCCCCGGGCACGGCGTTCCGCCAGATTGGCCAAGGCTTCTTCCATGATGAGCAGCCTGGCAGCTTCGTTGCTGCGCGGGTCTCGTCCATACCGGCTGGCGATGTCGCGGATGCTGCTGTTCCCCATCCCGCCCATGATCTGCCAGAGCTGGTTGAGCAAAAGTCTGCGCTGCGCAGGTGCCAGTGCGGAGCGAAGACCGTGATGCACGATGTTTTCATGCAGCCAGACCTCTGCGGCCCGCTCAAGGCTTTCCAGATTCTCGACAACCAGCCAGACGGTGTCTGTTGTCGGATCGTACAGGCCTTCAACGCTGTCCGCCTGCGAAGCATAGGCATCGCGCAGGTTCTGCGGCAGGGCCCCGGCATTTTCCACGATCTCCACGCGGGCGGCATTGGCGGCCATACTGTTCATTTTGTCAGCCAGACGGCGCACAGCCTCCGTGCTCGGGGCGCGTCTCCCCTTGAATTTGGGCGGCAGGAACTGGCCGGCGACCCGGAACAATACCTGCCCCGTCCCGTCATTGACGCCCAGACGTTCCCGGAGTATGTTCATCACATCACCCCGATTGGTCCGGTGTCCCAAGGCTTCTTCGGAAGTGTCTCGGCCCGGCTTTAGCCAGTCGGGGGAAATGCCCCGATTGGTCCGGTGTCCAGACGACCCTTCACTCGAAGGACCTTCATTTGAAGGATGGCCCGGCTTTAGCCAGTCGGGGCTTATTATTTTTGTCAGCTCGTGATCGTAAAAACGGTTGCCGTTGACATCTTCACGCAGCACGAAGCCCACCACATAATCCTGTTCGTCCAGCCTGATCTTGCCGGCAAAAATATGGGACAGAAGTTGAGGCGTCTTCCTGATGCTGTCGACATGGATACCGCCCTCAATGATCTGCGGGATGAAGGGCACGGATCGTGCCAGCAGCTCATCATATCCGTGGTGAAGACTGGCCTTGATACCAGATGGTGTCACCTGCACCCTCCATCCGGTATCCGCATTGGCGACCGTCGTCCCTTGGGGAAAGGCGGTACGCGCCCAGTCGTGTACGGCCTTGCGCATATTCCGGCTGTCCGCATCAATAGCCTTTCCCGGCCCGAACCACTGCGTGCTGTCGGCCTCGATCGTGGGCATGTCGGCAAAGCGTGAAGGCAGACTGTCCGGCCTGCGCGCAGGGCGTGAGGCCAGTGACGCCAGGGCCTGACTGTCCGTATCAGCCATGATTTTGCGGGCTTCATCCCGGTTGTTGTCGGCTACGAATCCGTAGCCCTGGCCTGACAGCGCCTGCAGGATGCCGGCGGCCTGACCTTCGGAAAGATGCCGCAGCACCATGCTCTGCCCGGAGCGGATGAAGTCTTGCCCCGCAGCCTCAAGCACGTCCCTGTTCAGGAAATACTGCGCCCCCTTGGCCTTGGACGAAGGGACGGAAACAGTGAAATCACTCCCGTCATGGGACAGCACAAGGAGCTTGTCCGCCGTTTTGACAGCAGCCTTGCCGGGCAGACCCCGCAAAAAGCGTATGGCCGCATCGGGCGACAGGGAAACATCCATCCCGTCAAGAAGTTTCTGGGGATCGGTGTCCTTGGGCAGCATGATGCCCGGGATCGTATTCCCCTCATGATCCTGAAAGGTGATGACATTGCCCTTTCCATTGACTTTCTGGAAGGCGGCCAGGATGTTGCCGGTGATGATATGGGCCTTTTCCCTGCTTTCTCTCTGGGCAGAATCGAACATCCCGTACAGCACGTCAGGATCGCGATGCGATGGAGTGACCGTAAGGGCATCTTCCTTCCGCACGGTCTGTGACAGCGGGATGGTGATCTTTCGGGAGGCATCCGGCAGGGCAATGTCCATCTTCCAGGTGCTGAGCGCCAGGGGATTCTCCGCGCTGCCCTTGTGGTACAGCCTGAGCATGACCCCTTCCATCAGCAGGTTTTCCCCAGAGATCAGCACCGGTGTCCCTGGGCGCATCCTGGCCGCATCAGCAATGACATCCCGGGCAAGGTTCAGCCGGTTCTGCTGGTTTGCTGCGGCCTCGTCGCTCATGTCCCTGATCTTGACGTTATGCCAGACCTGAGCCTCCTGAAACAGCTTTTCCGTATCTGGAACATCCGCAGCCTGCACCATCTCCTTCACCTTCGCGGACGGCCAGGGCTTGCCCAGTTTCTTCACGTCATACGTCCCGATTCTGGCCGCCCCGGCAAAGGGGGTATCCTTGCCCACATCCTTGGCCGGCACTATCTCCACCTCATCCAACAGGCGGGCATCCAGCGGCAGGCTCTTGGCCTCAAGGCCAGTGCCGCCCATGGCTTCAAGCTGGGCAATGAGGTCGTTGTACTCGGATTCCAGCAGAGCATAGAGTTGTTCTTGCTCCTTGACCGGCAGCAACGGGATGCGTCCCGTCACTTTGCGCATGGCGTCCTCGCCGTCTTCCTTGACCGGAGACCCAAGTTTTTTGGAAAGCTCGGGATTCTCGTCCATGACTTGCTTGGCGACACGATCCCCGTACTTGTTGAGGAAGTCAGGGATATTTTTGAATGACGTGTCGGATTCCTTGGATGCCGTTGTGTTGGCATTCAGGCTGTTCATTTTCTTCGCCAGGACAGCGGCAGGACGTTTTTCCGCTGGCAAATCGGACATGATGAGCTGATAGGTTGGCGGCACGACCTGACCGGTGCGGAAAACTCGGCCCAGCGTCTGCATGAACACGTCTATGTTGGATTCCGCCTGCGCGATGATCATGTTGCGCCGACGCTGATCCTTGAACCGCTCTGATGAATGCAGGCTGATGCCCGTGCTGCCCGCCTGGTTGAGGATGACCACATCCAGTTTGCCGGAATTGAATTCGTCCACGACACGGATGCGGTCAGAAGGGCCAGTGGCACGCTTGGCGTAGGTCGGGACGTCTGTGGTGTAGTCGATACGCTCGGTACGCCCGGTGATCTCGTCCGCCTTGATACCTCTGGCTTCAAATTCGGCCAGCATCCTGTCGATGACCGAGACCTGAAGACCGCCAAAATCGGAGTTGCGAATAACGGCCAGGGCATTGTTGTAGGCCTGCACGCCGTCGGGCCCCAGCTCTTCGTCCGTAAGGCGGCGCTTCGTATCGGCTTTTTTCTGTCCGGCTTTTTTGATCGCGATCATCCGCGACTTTTCTAGGTAGCGGACAAACATGTCATTGAAGGTGAAGTTGATGGGGGAACCGACGGCAATGCCGTTCTGTTCCGCAAACTCCTTGATCATGCTGCCCATGGTATTGGACAGGGCGATGACGACTTTCTCCCCTCTGGCCACGTCATTTGCCGCGGCTTCGACCACAGCATCCACTTTCTGGGCCAGCAGGCTCTGGGCAATGACGTTGTGCATGACAGCCGTGAAATTGGTGCTGGAAGCACCTCCCTTGCCGGTGCTTTTGTTGTCACCAACAGAACCGCCCGTCTTTGCCGCCGCCTTGTCAGCCGCTTCCACAGCCGCTTCTTTGGCATCGTCAAAGGCCATGATGGCCCGCATGATGTCGGCGGTCTTTTCAGCACGGTCTTTGTTGATGGAAACCGTGGAGGTCTGCACCTCCGCCCCTTCAAAGGAGCGCTCCCGGCGCAGATACTGTCCTGTCTCGGTCAGCTCTGCGGCCACTGCCTGCTGCATGGGGATGCCGCCACGTTCGATGGCCTCGGCCAGCTTGCCCATATCATCGGCGGCGTACTGCATGTCCGTCTTGAAATACAGGGACATGACGTCAGGGCGCTTGGCATAGGTGGCGCTGGAATAGAATGTTCCCTGCCGCGAGGATTGCAGCATTTTGCGCACGAACTGCGCACGGTCGTCTGCGGCATTGGCTTTTTTGCGGGTGGAGGCCTGTCCGCCGGCATTGTGGGATTCATCCAGGATGAAGACGGCATTGGGCGCGATGTCCATCATGAACTGACGCCGGAAGGTATCCTGCCCCTTGACGGGGTTGAGCTGGTCGTACGTGGTGAAAACGGCATCATACGCTCCCATGCCGTTTTGCATCACGTCGCGCAGGAGCTTTTCATGCGCTTGCGCAGACTTTGTTTTCAGCTCCCGTCCGTCAGGGAGAAGGATGGCATCGCTACCAGAAAGGCCCGCGTTTGTGGGCAAGGGGTTGAATCCCTCCATGCCGATATCCGCCAGGTCGCGGACCATATCGGCATAAAGGTCAGGCTTCATGGTCACAAAGACCGGGATGTAGCCCTGACGCTTTGCCCAGCGGATGATGCCGGCATTGACTCGGCCCTTTCCGATGCCGGTCTGGTCGCCAATAATGAAGCCGGAACCATCGGCAATATTGCTGATGGCCATGCCCAGGGCGTCCACCTGCTCGGCGGCAAAATAGTTGCCGAGCTCTGCGGCAGGATAGCCGAGCTGATCCGCCACATACTGGTCAATGCCGCCGTGACGTTTTTCAAGGTCTGCCAGGGCTTGTCTGGCAGCGGTAGCCATGTTTTTGGGCACGAGCGTCCCCATGCTCTGCATGGAGCTGGCCGGTTCATAGGCTGCCTGAAATTCTGTGGCTTTTGGCTTCTGGGCAGCCGCTGGCTTGTGACCGGTCTTTTGCTGCCGGGCAGGGGAGCTTACTCCCAGCTCGGGACGTACATCCCCGCTGTCACCGAGTTCGCCCACTCTTCCAGCGTCATCTCGTCCGCGCCGTTCTCCGGTGTCTCTTCGGTGGCCGTCTGCGGCCAGGTCAGACTGTCCTGTCCCTCCGGCACGCCCGCCTTCTGTATCAGCAGATACGTCATTTCCGGATTCGCCAGCAGGCCGTTCACTTCCCAGTATTCGCCCTCCGCCAGTTTCCGCAGATCGGTCATTCCGTACCCGAGGATCGAGGCGTTTTCCAGATCGCGCACCATCTGTCCCAGCGTCTCTTCCGGATCGTACGCGTCCTCTATCAGCGTCTGCAATTTCAGCGTCAGCAGCTCGATCAATTCGTCCTGACTGGCTATCTGGTCCGTCTCCCACTCGTCCGGTATCTGGACCGTCAGCGCCGGGCGTTCGCTCGGCGGCGTCCACCACTTGCCCATGCAGTACCTCCTCAAGGTCACCAAAAGACGTGTAATGACGCGGCAGGGCGGCGCCCGGGAACACGCGGCCACGAGAGGGACCGCTGTTCTCAAGAACAACGATGTCTATGGGGTATCCTGCCCCCTGACGCTCATACAGTTTACCATCGACGCTGAAATGATCCAACACCCGGTAATGCTCGAACAGCCAACCCCAAAAGTGTACCTGATCGGCGGCACGGTACTTTTTGCTCCGGCTGTCGTCGTCACCTTTCTTCCCGCCGATGATCAGTACGGCACGGCCATCTTGTTTCAGCGAGCTCAGAGCACGAGCGACGATGGCATGATCAAGTTCTTTCGTCGTGAGACCGTTGGCGGAAAATTCTTTGGTCTGCCTGCCTGCATCCTTCACGCGACCAAAAGGAGGGTTGGCGATAACCACGTCCATGCCTGAAGGCGCGTAGTCCACAGCATCCCGTTCGGAGACGGTGAAGCCCTGGGAGCGCAGGCGCTCTGCCCGGTCAGCGTTCAATTCGTTGGCCGTGGTATTCTTGGGGGCTGCCTCCATCAGCAGCATACCGTTACCGGCTGTGGGCTCGAATACCTTGGTGCCCGTATCGATACCCGCCAGACGCGAAGCCAGGAAGGCGATGGGGGCCGGTGTGCTGTAGGCTTGCTGGGCCACACTGGTGCTGGTGCGCACGCTCAATCGGGGCTGACGCTGGTACAGGTCCACCAGTGCCCGATAAATGGCCGTATCGTTCTCCCGCCGTTCCCGCATTTCCGCCACAGTTTTGCGTGCGGCAAGTGTCACTCCCAGCTCGATGGCTTCATCCACGGCCTTGGCCGTTTCCGTGGCCGGGCGTACGGCGCCGCCCAGCAGTGAAGCTGCCTCCCTGCGGGCTTCGACGATGGTGCCGAATTTCCTGCCTGTCAGGAAAGCCGCAGAAAAATGATGGGCAAGAGCGATGGTATCAGGCTTGTCCACCGTGCCGTATGATGTGCCGTTTGCCGCAAGCTGATCTTCTGGGGAAGATTCCTCGTTACGTCCATGCTGCGCCGCCAGTTCTTTCAGCTTGCTGAGCGGAGCCCCTTTGTGAGCCTTGCGGAGGTCTTCCGGCAGGCTTTGCAGAATGGCTTTCCGCTGCTCGGCTACTGATGATGTACCGGATTTCTGCCTTTTCGCCGGTGTCCCTTCGGATTGTGGCGGCGTCGGTGAGCCTGCGGGGCCGGTAATGGTCGCCACTACGAGATGGTCCCGCAGGAAATCATCCTGTGGAGACGGCTGCTGCGTCGCGTCGTGGGCATCTTCCGCGGCATAGGGGAGAATATCGCTATTGATGCGCTCCCAGAGCGCGTCATGCGTCACGCCAACATACTTTCGCTCCTGCTGGATCTCTGCCACGGCAGCCTGCATCCGCGCGTCGCCGGTAGCCTTTGCCTTCTGTTCGGCAGCCTGAAGGATGCTGTCAGCCTGGTTCTCCCGCCTGTCGTCCCCGATGGGCATACGCGAGATAGGAGCCCCCCCGTACATGAGAGGAGCCGTCACTTCGGGAGCCGCCTGTACGGAAGCGGGCTTCTCCTCTCTGCGTGGAGAGGCGTCAGGGGCTTCCTGACGTGGCGCATCCATCGGCGTCATTTCAGGCGTGGGGACGACAGGGCGTGCTACAGGCTGCTGTGCCGGCATGGCCGAAGGCGCCGCCATATCGCCGGCTTGCGGCGCAGGCTGCGCTTCCCGCGGGATGGCATCGGGCGCAGGCATGCCCAGCGCCTCGGCAGGGGCCGTGATATCGGCCCGCGGCGTGGCCTGGATATTCAGCACTTGGGCTTGTGTAGGCACAGCCGTGACAGGAGGCTGCCGTTGAGGTCCTGCCTGTCCCATTTGGGAGAGCACGCCACCAGCGGGCAGGGGAGAAGGTTCCACTGGGAATACCGGTGCGGCCATGACCTGCTGGCCCGGCTGGGCAGGGATGCCGTCATTGCCCCGGGGGGACAAAAGCGGTGAGGTTTGGCGCGGGATATCAGGCCCGGGAGCGGGAGCATGCACGGCCGGAGCGGATTTTACAGGGGCGCTCGGCAGCCCGGGTGCCGGACTATCTTCCTGCTGCGGGGGCGGAGCGAGCAGGTCAACGGTTTTTCCCTGGTCAAGGGATCGTGCCAGACCGGCCGTATCTTCACCTGCCGCCTGCTCCGCCTCCTCAAAACGCCGCACAAAGTCTTCGGTATCTTGGGCCGCAGCAGGATCCGTGAACGGATCGCCGGGGATGAAGGCAGGATCTGGCTTGGGGGCATCAGTGCGCAGGTGGTTCCAGCCCCTGGCGGATGCCTCCCGGTTCCACATGGCTTCGTCGATGCGAGCTTCCGGGGCGTTCCATTCCGGTCCGCTGAGGGAGTCAAAGTCAGCCGGTGCCTCTTGGTCAGGAGCCGGAGCCTCTTCGACCTGTTGGCCACGGCCATAACGGCGGGAGAGCAGGTCCAGCCCCTTCTTGCCGCCGGCCATGAGCGTCGTCTGCCAGAACGTGGCCGGCGCCACTTCTCCAAGCGCCTGCAAAACGCCGGGGGCCTCGTCACGCAACCCCAGATCGGCCTCGATGGATCCTTGTCCCATCTGGGTGATGGTTTCGGTCGCCATTTCCTCGCCATACAGGCCGGCCACACGTTTTGCGGCGTTACCTATGCCACCCGAGAAAACCCGTTTCCCAAGAGGGCCCAGCAGCTTGGCCATAAAAAGATTGCTCAGGGCTTCCGGCCCGGCTTCCCACAGACCGTACTGCGTCGCCTCGCTGTCAAACTCCTGGGCTATCCTGTCCCATTCGCCCTGGGTCGGCGTGCGTCCCAACACCTTGGTGGTCTCGGCCAGCATGTTTTCCATGAAGTTCTGCTTGCTGGCCCGGTAGGCGACAGCCCCGGACGCTGCCATGCCTGTAGCACCGCCCACCACCGGTCCCGCAGCCATCGTCGCGGGGATGCCGGCACCCAGGCTGGCTCCCATGGTTGCCAGGCTGTAGGGCATGGAGATCATGGCATCAGCCACACCATCAAAGGCTTTCCCCTGATATTTCTGCACATAGGCAGCCTGCTGGCGGGCGCGCTCCTCACGGTCCCGCATGGCCTCGGTGTCCGTCACATCGATGTCACCGCCGTGCCAGGTATCGCGCACCGTGCCCACGATACCGCCGGGCAGCATGGTCAGCCCCTCGCCGATAGCAAGGGCCGTGTTTCCCAGACGTGACAGAAAGCCGGGCTCGTCAGTCTGCTGTGCCGCAACATCGGCGCCACGGGCACTGTCCTGTCCCGCATACTGAGAAAAATCGACGTTGGAAAAGTTGAACAGGTAGTCCTGATAATTGGTCTTGGTCGGGCGATGAGATTCTCTGGCCATCTATGTTCTCCATGGGTATGGACAACGGCCGGAGGAGAGGAGTTGACAAAATAAACAAAATATGTACTCGTTTCTGTACAAAAAGGAGACGCATATGTCGCAGGCCATCACCTACACCGAGGCACGGCAGAACCTTGCGGAAACCATGAACCGGGTTTGTGACCACCACGAACCCGTCATCATCACGCGCCAGAAGTCCCCCTCCGTCGTCATGATGTCCCTGGAGGACTACAACGCCATCATGGAGACAGCCTATCTACTGCGTTCCCCGGCCAATGCCGCCCGGTTACGGGAAGCATTGCACGCCGCTGACGCGGGAAAGACGGTACAGCATGACCTTGAGGATTAGCCATGCTGCTGACCTGGACGTCCCAAGCGTGGGAAGATTATCTGTACTGGCAGGCGACCGACAAACGGACGGTGAAGCGCATCAATGAGTTGCTGCGTGATGCGCTCCGCAATCCGTTTGAAGGCCTTGGCAAGCCGGAGCCGCTCCGCTTTGACCTTGCGGGATGCTGGTCCCGCCGCATCAATCAGGAAGACCGCCTTGTGTATCGCCTCGATGCGCAGGGGATGGCCCTGATCGTCCTCCAGTGTCGCTACCACTACTGAGTTTCACCTTCGCTGCCTACCTGTGCTGGCAGCTCTTTGGCCGACAAGGGGCGGCTCTTCGGGGCCGCCTTCTTTTTACCTCTTCTTTCACCGTCCCTGTTGCCCCGCCTCTTGCCGCGTGGTAGCCTCTCCAAAAGTTCAGGAGGCACCATGTACCGACACTTCCGCAAACTCACCACTGCTCTTTTGGCTGCTGCCCTACTCCTTACCCCCCTGGGCATGGGGAGTGCCTTTGCTGCCGGCAACGAAATAAACGACAGCTTCTCCAGGGCAAAGAAGATGCTTGAGCGTCAGGTTTATTTTGATCACCGTGTGACGCTCTACTGCGGGGCCTCGTTCGATGAGAAGAAAAACATCGATCTGCCTGAGGGCTTCTTCACTGAGAAGCACCAGAAACGTGCGAACAAAGTCGAGTGGGAACATGCCGTACCGGCTGAAAACTTTGGGCGAGCCTTCGAAGAATGGCGTGAAGGCCATCCCCAGTGCGTAAGCAAGGGCAAACCATTCAAGGGGCGGGCGTGCGCGGAAAAGGTCAATGCCGACTACCGCCACATGCAGGCAGATATGTACAACCTGTTCCCCGCCATCGGCGCCGTGAATGCTGTCCGCAGCAACAAGCAGTATTCAGAACTGCCTTCGGCCAAGGCGGCCTTTGGCACCTGTGAAGCCAAGGTGGACGGGGGCCGTTTTGAACCTCCGGCACGATCCAAAGGCCAAGTCGCCCGGGCTGCGCTTTATATGGCGGACAGCTATGACAAGTACCGCCTCAGCCGCCAGCAAAAGCAGCTCTTCAACGCATGGAACAAGATGTACCCCGTGGATCAGTGGGAATGTACCCGCGCCAAGCGCATCGAAAAACTCCAGGGCAACGAAAACCGATTCGTCAAGGAACCTTGCCAGCAAGCGGGGTTATGGTAAAATCGCAGTAGGGGCGGCCTCCTGGCCGCCCTTCCCCTTGACATCCCCAGCGTTTTATGGCGTCCTCTCTTTGCGGAGCCTCAGAAACTCCTACACGACGGACGCCAACCCGTGAGATTTGGCTATTTTTGTGCCCTGTCAAGGCTGTCTGACACCTTGGGAGTGGTGTATACTATGACCATCATGGGTCGGGAGTAGGCTAATACAATACCTTGCCGTAAGGTGGGGGAATAGGCCTGGCTGTTCGTGTACAGTTCTGAGCTCCCGGCCCTTTGCTTTTGCAGGGGCCAATCAGAAACTACACGAGGTTACTATGTCACAGGCCCAGCTCATTCCCGAAGTATTCTCTCCCTCAGTATCTCTCCACGCTGGCCGTCCGGCCACCACATCTCTTGAGGTTGCCAATTTCTTCGGCAAGCGTCACGACAATATCTGTCGAGACATCAGGGGGTTAATTGAAAGCACCCCTGAAAATTTTCGTGCCCTCAATTTTGAGGAGACGTTCCGCACTATCCCCGGCCCCAACAATTCCGAACGACAAGAGACTTACTTCATCCTCTACCGCGACGGCTTCATGCTGCTGGTCATGGGCTACACCGGCAAGAAGGCCCTAGCCATGAAGCTGGCCTACATCGAAGCCTTCAACCGCATGGAAGAGGAGCTGGCCCGACAGAAGGAAGCCGCCCGCAACATCACCCAGGACATCGTGGATTTTCCTGGCTCCCTCTCCATCACGCCGTCCAGCGTGGCCGACCGCAAGCCTCTGCGAGCGCTGGTGGGCTCGTGGGCCAAGCTGTCCAACGTGCCCTTTGATGCCTGCTGGAACCAGCTCAAGGCCGCCTTCAACCTCACCAACATCAAAGAACTGCCGCAGGAGTGGATACCGGACGCTCTGGCGTGGGTGCAGGCCAAGATCGACGCGCTACCCAAGGCCCTGCCGCCGCAACCGGAGCGCCTGCCCCTGTACCGCAACGGCTGCTTCTATCCGCCGCACCGCGACCGGAGACACGTCCCCGGCCCGCAGGAGGCCGCGCTGCTGGAGCTGTGGCAGGACTGGACCCGACGCGAAGCCGGCCTCCGGCAAGAGTTCATGGCCATGCTGCGGGAACTGGACGCCCGCCGCGGCGACCTGTTCAGCTACGCCGTGTCCGACCTGGGCCGCAATGCTGATACCATGTTCAGCCCGCAGTGCCTGCTGGATAGCCTGTTCCAGAGCCGTACGGAAGCCGAGCAAGGATTCCGCCAGGCGCTGGATGATGCCAGCCTGCACTTGCGCCTGAGCCTCAACGTGGCCGTGGCGCTGGGCCGTTAAAAAATAGGGGCCGGGAACCGGATGATTCCCGGCCCTTTCCTCTCCTCTCTATGCCGTTGTTAAAGAGCTTAAAGTCCTGGCTGGTTAGTAGTAGCCTGGGATGGATACAGGGGCCTTGGGATCATTCAGGTCATCAAGGGCCCCTTTCCCCATGCCGCCCAGCAGCTGGGGCAGATAACCTGGCTCGTTCCAGAATCTCTCCGCAGCAGAGGGAGCGGTCTTGTCTGATGTCGGCGCGCTGACACTGGCGGAGCCGGATTTGCCGTCAGCAGCTTTTCTGATCCTTTCCCCAAGACCATGAAGCACACCTTGCTGGCCTCCGGCATGGGCACTGCCACCGGCCTGATTGCCGTTTGTGCGCTGGGGCAGTGGTTTCCCCATCATTTTAGCCAGTACCGCCCATTCCGCAGCCTGCAGGTTGGCTGCACCCTGTTGCATGGCTATGGCCACGTTTTCGTCAAAAGCGGCCAGGGCAGCGTCGGCAGAAAGCCCATTGCGCTGCATGAAGTTTTCAAGAGCGGCGACCTTGCCGTGGTCCACTCGTTCCTCTCCGCTGTTCGGATCCATGACGGTACAGGCCCGGCGCAGGGCAGAGCGGTCGCCGTCGGTCAGTTTGAAAGTGTCTGCGGTCTGGCCCGTACCGCCATTGCCGCTGCCTTTCTGCTTCGCCGGCCTGTAGGGGCTCATACCGGCTTGCAGGACGCCTTCCATGCCATCATACACACCGACTTGTCTGCCGCGGCGGTCAAAAACCAGCAGCTTGGGCTGGGCGCCGTAGTCATCCACAGGATTCTGGATCACGCCCAGGCCGACGACATTCCCGCCGGAATCGTAGAGGGGGATCTGTTTCTTCGGGTCGAGCCTGTTCTCGGCATTCCCCATGACGGTACCCCAATAGTAGCGGGCAGCCGCAGCATTGAATCCCGGGTTAACGGGATGCAGTTTCCCGTCAAGACCGCGCAAGACGGACTGTTCGCCCTGCAAAACCTTGTTTACTTCGGCCATGGCTTCCTGCGGAGTGATCAGTTGACCTGTGGCCGTCCATCCTTGGTGCTGGTCAGAACGGAACAACACCCTGAACTTTCCGTCTTGGGTTCCTTCAAGCCGGTAGGGCAGAGGGGATGTTGCAGCCAGCTGCTCCATAAGGGGCATGAACTGCTGCATATCTCCTGACTGGAAGGCTTTGTTGACCGTCATGGCCTGCACCCGCCAGTCCTGGTATTGCTTGTCGGCAGCGGCATCCATGCTCTTCAGCATCTCCAGGCGGCCCTTTTCCGTGCCGGCCCTGTCCTTGACGAATTGCCCCACAGCCTGGGCGTGCCAGTAGTCCTGCATGTCCGGGTTGTTCTGGATGCTTTCAAAGCCACCTTGTCCAAAGGTCTTGCTCACGTCGTCATAGGCGCTGCGCAGCTTGTACTGGTCGTACATGTCCCACGCGCTGCCCGCCGCATCCACCAGGGAATTGACGCCTCTGCCCACAGCGGCGACCGCTGCGGCCCCCTTGTAGATGTCATCCCAGACGTTGCCTTCTTTCTTGACCTTGGTGGTGGTCTGCTTGGTCTGTGAGGCCGCAGCCTGTGTGGCGGCATTCATGGCGGATTGCGCCATCTGGGAAGGATTGATGCCCGTCTTGTAAAGAGCCATGACGCCCCCCTAGAAAAAGAAAGAGGTCAGAGCGCCGATACCGGCGCCGATGAGCGTCCCCACACCAGGGGCCACGGACCCGGCCGCGGCTCCGCCGGCGGCCCCGGCTGCCGCACCGGCCGCACTGCCGGCAGCTCCGCCTGCTAGGCTGGAAGCAAGGGACGTTGCCGCCATGCTGCCGAGCACACCGCCAGCTGCACCCCCCACGACTTTGCCCACCTGGCCGCCCGTATTCCCACCAATGGCTTGCCCCAGGGCCTGGCCGCCCAGCGAGCCAAGCGCGCCGCCCGCGGCTGATCCCAGCATCGGACCAAGGGAAAATCCTGATCCCGCGCCAGCCGCGGCGCCTTCCGCAGTCCCTGAAGCCCCGCCGGACATCCCTTCGCCGATGGGCTTGGTCAAATCACCGGACATCGGGCCAAGGCTTTGGGCGGCCTCCTGGGGCGCCATGTGCAGCCCGGATGTCGCCACGTCACTGGCAGCGGCCTGCGCCCCTGTCTGGGCCTGCACGGCAGGCAGGGCAAGGTCGGCTGCCTGTGCCGCTTGGACACCGCCTGTGGCAGGTGCGGCTCCGGCTCCTGCGCTGGCTGCTTCCGCAGCGGCATCCGGGGCCCCAAGTCCTGCCAGAAAACCATAGGCGTCCTGCCCCATGCCATAGAGCTGCTTGCCCGTGCCCACCACACCAAGGCCTTGCGTGATGACTTGCCCGGGAGTGGGCGGCGCCGATTCGTACTCCGTCCTGGGGCCTTCCTTGGTTCTGCTGCCCATGGTCTGAGTGGCCTGCTGAAAGGTATCGCTTGCCCGGTTGAAAGGATTTTTGGAGGTGTACAGTGCCATGATGATTCCTCCTTAACTGGACAGAGCGCCAAGCCCGCTCAGGATCCCGCCCGTGGCATTGAAGCTGGCGGCATTTTTCAGACGTTCGTAGTTTTCCTGTTCCGCACCCACACGGGCCTGCGTTCTGGCGCCTGCAAGCTGCGCGGCCTTCTGGGTATCCAGCGCGGCGTTGACGCCTTGAAAGCGTCCGCTGTTCGGGTTGACGCCCATCCGGGCATTGGCCCGCAGCGTCTGCCCCTGCACGTCCTTCCAGGCGCTGGAGGCATCAGCGGTAGCCAGGGCCATGCGTTCATTGATGTCAACGCCGGAGGTGGACGCTTCCAGGAACTTCTGGGCGGCTTCCGTCTGCTGGGGCAGCAGCTGCGTGGCTGCCTGTAACTGGTTCTTGTACAGGTTCGTTTCCAGCGGCAGCATTTCCATGTTGGCCTGGGCCTGGGCGATCTCATAAGGCTTGAAATGCGTCTGCCACATTTCAAAGTATTCCCGTGCCCAGGCCTGCTGCTCTTCGGAAAGTGCCGCCATGCGGGCGTTGTACCCATAGTCCACGGTATTGGTCGTGCTGCTGCCGCCCCCGCTACCGCCGCCGCACAGGGCTACGGGCCCGTCGTAATCGTAGGCATCCGCTTCGATCACGGACATATCGTCCATTTTGAAAACGATTCTGGTGTAGATCCTCATTTCTCTATCCCCAGGCTGTCACGGGTCACGGCCACGAGCATGGCATCAGCACTTTTGCCGTTTGCAGCATCAAAAACTCCATGGGGGATGACGCCGATCCGGCGCGCACCGCATAGGAGCGCCAGGCGCCACGCCAAAGCATTTTTCCTTGGCGTCAGGCCCAGCAGTACGTCGAACAGGTAGCCCTGCTGATCCTTGAAGGTCAGCACGCGGGAGAATATGGCCCGCCCCATCTGGCAGGTGGTCTGGTGGCCCCAGAAGTCGCGGAAGAACACAAAATGCCCGTAGGCGCTCTTCCCCCGGACGGTATTGAACCAGCAGAAACCGGCCTGACGTCCTTCCCAGAAGATCAGGAAGGGCAGGCTTCCGGGGTGCAGGATGTCCGCCAGGAATTCTTCCTCGCTGCGGATCGTGCCGTCATAGTAGGTACAGGAGAGCGTCTTTTCGCTTTTCAGACGTCCGTAGATGGCACGCAAAAGATTGCGCTCGGCGTTGGTGTCCCCCAAATAGTGCATGTGCAAACGGCTATCCTGCATCGTCTGCCTCCTCTCCTGCCGCGCTCCAGGCAAGCGTCCCGCTGCTGATGGTCTCGACTGTGCCGTCTTCCAGGGGTTTTTCCAGACAGCAGCGGGCGGTGAAGGTCCAGCGTCCTGTGGCAGTATCCTTGTGGAGATTTTCAAGTGATACTTTAAGGTTTCCTTCTGCCGGTCTGGACGCATCATCCGGGAAGGGTATCTTGAACCCGGCAATGGCAAGAAGCGGCATCATGGCAAAGTTGCCCAGCAGCGTTACCTGCTCACCATCCGCCGCTGTGCCGGATTCCTGGGCCATGTCGAAAAGTGTCCCGGGCGCCATCTTCTCCGGCGTCACAGCTCCGTCCGCCAGCTTTTCCGTGGTGATGGCGGCATCGGCAACCCGCGATGTGGTGACAGCCCCAGGCTGCAATTCTTCTTCACCAACGGATTTGACTCCTAGCTCACGGCTGCCGATGCTGCCCATCTCGATCTTGGCCCCGGTGATGGCGTTGTCAGCGATCTTGGCAGAAGTCACAGCTCCATCAGCCAGCTTCGTTGTCGTTATCGTCGTCTGGGCATTCCCTCCCAGCGTGATGCCTGAATCTCCACGCCGCACGGCCTGCGCTTTTTCAGAGCCACGAGACAGGCCGGCCAAGCGCCGGACGACAGCGTCGAGGCTTTGCAGGTAGATGGTCAGGCCGGAAGGCAGTCCGCGTGGGACGCTTTGCAGCCCACGGTCGAGGCTTTCAGATGCCATTTTCTATCCCCTCGATACTGCCGCCCAGGCGCGCCTCGTAAACGTCGGCCGTCCCGGACAAGCGGAAGCTCCATACCCGTTCAGATCGTGTCGGCCGTATGCGTACGGCCTTGTCCCCGGTCAAAAACAGGGTTTCCCTTTGCCGTACGCTGTCCGGGCCAAAAATGTCCATCTTGACAGGATTTCCGGGGGACATCTCTCCCTGCACACGGGCGGCGGTCATGGCACACAGGGCCGAGGAAAAGAAGGTCTTGCTGTGCCAGCAATAGGGCAGGGGGGCGGCATCGTCGGCTTCAAACTTCCAGATGCCAGGGCCATCCGGCGTTTCCACGCTCAGATACAGGGCATCATCCTCGCTGTGGTGGTACAGGCAGCGCACCTTCCATTCTTCCGGCAATTCCAGGCGGGTGACGTCCGCACGCCCGATGTGGAACAGGATGCCGGTGCTGGTTCCCTCAAAAAAACCGATATAGCGGTTCTCATGCACGGCTCCCATAAGCCGTTCCGGCCCCAGCGCCTGCCACTGTTCCCTGCTGTATGTTTGATCTGTGGCCAACGTCTGCTGGTTGCTGGAAAACAGCATCAGCCCGTCCGGGCTGGCATACAGCACACCTCCGGGCAGCGTGGCCACGCTGCGGGCGGAGACGCAGGCCTGCTCGATGGGCAGATGGGTCAGGGCCAGGCTTTCCGGCACCGAGCCTTGCGCCAGATACGGGCGGCCTGTGGTCAGCACGACGATGGTATTGTCCACATGGGCCAGGGCCACGATGCTGTCCTCGACAGTCAGGCGGTAGGATGCGGGGAAGGCATAAGGGATAAATGGTTCAGAGATCAGCAGTTCATTGCCTCGAAAGGCGGCATAGATGCCGTTGTCCGTCTTGATGAGACCGCGGGCATTGTCCGGGATGGGGTCCCAGGTGCTCGTCTGGAGGACTTCGGTGGAGACGTCCTTGTCATGCAGCACGTCTGTGTATTGCCAGTCGGCCGCCTCCAGCTCTTCCACAGGTATTTCGACCACCAGATGGAACTCGGACGATTCCAGCCCGGAAACCGTACGGTACAGACGGATGTGCGTCACGGTCAGCCCCTCCAGATCCGGCAGAGTAAACCCCGTCAGTGTCACGCCGTCGCCGTCCAGCACGTCGATGACCTCAGAAGCGGGAGAGGGCGCGCTTTCATACTGGATGACCCCACCAGCCAGCATCTGGACGTAGGTGTACACATAGGCTGTACTGCGCTGGATGCCGCTGTCCGTTATGGGGGCATCGTTTTCATCCGAGGCGTCTCCTTCTGTGTCTTCCTCCAGGGCCAGCCGTGAAAACGCCTCGACTGTCGCCGTGTCACTGTCCTGGATGATGCCGCATAGCTCCTCACCTTCACTGCCATAGCGCGCCGGGGCGGCAGCGATATGGTCCGCAGACCAGGCGCGCCCTTCCGTCTCCTGTAGTTGGGCGCCTGCTGCGGCAGCCAGCGTCAGGGCTGCCGCAGGACGGGGAATACCAAGACGATACACGTCCCCCCCTGCCAGATACATGGTCGGGTATGCCCGGTCTCCGGTCACCAGCAGCTGTCCCAGGGGCTTTTCCCCATCGGCGTCCAGTACCGCGCTTTTGACTACGCTGACCTCGCCGGGCCAGTGCAACCAGCCGTCTGTGTCATGCTTGAATATGGTTCCCGCCGGATCGGGCAGGGCAAGTACCTTTTCCGGCCCGTGCAGCGCGCGCAGAGCGCCGCTGTCCAGATCACAGTTCACGCAGTCACGGGCATTCTGGCTTTCCAGCAGCCGAGAAGAAATACGAGGTATGGCACCTGCAAAAGCCGCAACGGTAATGGTGGGCATGGTCAGTACTCATCTCCCGGACTGTAGCTGTGGTACTTCTTCACATGATCGGCAATGGCCGTATTGATGGCGCTCTGCACACCGCTGATCTTGCATTGCACGGAAGGATCAAGGCCATCGAAGGAGAACGATCCAGATATGTCGCCGGTAAATGTTATGGTCACCGGTGATGCCAGGCTTTGGGCCGCCTGGGCCGTTTTGGCCGTCTTGGCCACGCTGGCCTCGTACACTACAGCATCCAGTTCCCCATGATCGTCATTGCCCTTGCGGTGGACGTCGATACGCATCCAGGGGGACCATGCCCCCTGGTGCGTCGTGCGTACCTTGATGATGTTCTGGTCGCTGCCCGGTTTGTTGCAGACAGCGATCTCCATCTTTTCCGTGGCATTGGAGACGACGAATCCAAGCTGCATGGAGTTCTCCGTCAGCGCAGTTCAGGCGGCAACTGTCTGCCAGAACGCTCGCTTTCATAGGACTGGCGGCAGTGTTCCCTGTCGCCAAACAGGGCGGCCAGCCTGTCCAGGCAGCGGCATGGCCAGCTACGAACCCCAGCCACATGCCAGCGCCAGAAACGAGACGATAAGGTCTCATCCGGCCAGCCGCCCAGAAGGGTGTTCATGAGTTGATCACAGGCCACAAGCAGATTGTGCAGATAGGCGGGCATCAGATGGCCCCCACGTCTTCTACGGTCTGCGCGGCGGCCACGGCGGCCTTGCGCTGCCCGCCGATGGCCATTTGGGTGGCCTTGTGGTTCAGGGCGGCGGCGTAGATGGGCAGGAAGGTTTCCGCCGTCAGGTTCAGGATGACCAGCTCTCCCTTGCTGTCCGCCGTGTGGCCACGGTAGGCGTTCCAGGGCGTGGTAGTGGGGATACCGCCATCGCTGGCCGTCGCGAGCTGCATGGACACAGCCGCGTCGGCGAAGTTCTGCTGGTCGAACTCGTCGTACGAGAAGTGCAGCAGCTCCGGTGTGCCGGTATCCGGCGGGGTAGCTTCACAAGTGAAGCCGGCCATGATGGCGGAAGAGGTCTGGGCGTCGATTTGGGCGACCTTTTGTTCCTTCCGCTGGAGAAGTCTTTCTGCGTTTTCTTCAGGCGTGTGTGTCACTGGGGTAAGTACCCACGTCTGATACCATTTCCCGTCCCGATATTCCGGCTTGCCATCGGAGAGTTCATGCGTCCAATCATTGAACTCCGGTTGGGGAGTGAGGGTGAGGACAGCGTGGTCGAAGGGGGCAAGAACTTCGTCCGTTAGCGTTGTTGGAAAAGAGACGTTGGGATGGGATTTGAAAAAGTTATGTTCAGAAAGAACATTGAGTGTTTTTATATTTACAAGCATAGGTTACTCCTTATAAAGTATAAAGATTTGTAGTGAGTGAAGGGGTTACCACTGTTAGTGAAGGGGTTGTCACCGTTAAACCGGCGTTAGAAACTGACAAACTACTAGATTTACTCGTCAATGATACATTTTTCGACGTTAAGGATGCGTCTTGAAAATTAAGATTACCGAAAGTAACTATATCTTTTTCAATGAGAGAATCAGTTATTTTTGCAAGAAGCAAATCCCAACTTCCAGCACCAGCCGAACCGGTATATCCACAAACATAAACGGAACCATCCGGTGCAACAGCTACGGAGTGTCCTTCGTCATCGTCGCTGCCACCAAGTGTCCTCTGCCATTGCACGGTGCCTGAGCTGCTGAATTTTGCAAGAAGAAAATAACTATAACTATCGATATATCCACAAACATAAACGGAACCATCCGGTGCAACAGCTACGGAGTAACCACTGTCAGGGTTGCTGCCACCAAGTGTCTTCTGCCATTGCACGGCGCCTGAGCTGCTGAATTTTGCAAGAAGAAAATTATAGCGATTTTCTCCACAAACATAAACGGAACCATCCGGTGCAACAGCTACGGAGCGACCATCGTCATAATCGCTGCCACCAAGTGTCTTCTGCCATTGCACGGCGCCTGAGCTGCTGAATTTTGCAAGAAGCAAATCCTGATTTCCAGCACCAGCCGACTCGGTATATCCACAAACATAAACGGAACCATCCGATGCAACAGCTACGGAGTGTCCTTCGTCATCGTTGCTGCCACCAAGTGTCCTCTGCCATTGCACGGTGCCTGAGCTGCTAAATTTTGCAAGAAGCAAATCATAACCTCCAGCACCAGCCGACTCGGTATATCCACAAACATAAACGGAACCATCCGGTGCAACAGCTACGGAGCGACCACGGTCATTGTCGCTGCCACCAAGTATCCTCTGCCATTGCACGGTGCCTGAGCTGCTAAATTTTGCAAGAAGCAAATCACTATATCCAGCACCAGCCGACCAGGTTTCTCCACAAACATAAACGGAACCATCCGGTGCAACAGCTACGGAGTAACCAGGGTCAGGGCTGCTGCCACCGAGAGTAGCTACCCACGGTTTTGCTGTTTCCACAACACCGCCAAACAACATAGATTTCAACATATAGTTACTACTTCTTACACATACTTGAGATTGACGATACCGTACCACGTACTACCAGCGTCATGGGTCGTCAGGACAACAATGTCGATACCAGAAGCTGTTAGTTTAGGTGCAGTTCCACCAGACCACTTGATACTGGAGGGCCAGGTAATCGTGTATGCACCACCATTGGTGAGCTGCATCACGACAACGGTAGCGCCTGTTTGAGGGACATCTGTGAAAGAGAACGTCGTTGCACCAGTGATGGTCGCGGAAACAGCCAGGCCAGCGGTAAGGTCGATAGCTTTTGTCCCGGAGACATTCCCCAGCGCCTGAAACTTTTCAGCGAGAGGGGCAAGCGCCGTCCCAGAAAAGACTTTCATGGCAGCCTGTGCGGAACTCTTGGCAGCATCAGCAGTGGTTTGAGCATTCTGTGCGGAACTATTGGCGGCATCGGCCAGCTTTTTGAGGTCGTTGCCGGCCTTGGCGCTCAGGGCCACGTCCGTGGCGGTAGAGGTGAGGGAAGAAGTCAGGGGAGGGGTATCTCCCTTGGGGCCTTGCGGACCGGCGGGGCCTTGAGGGCCCTGGATGCCTTGGATGCCCTGTTCGCCCTTGGGACCCTGGGGGCCGGTGTCGCCGGTATCGCCCTTGGGGCCTTGGGGGCCTTCCGGTCCCTGTGGCCCTTCGGGACCTTGCGGACCGGTGTCGCCGGTATTCCCCTTGGGACCGGTTTCCCCTTGTTCTCCCTTCAGGTCCACGGGTCCGGCGACGATCGTCCCGTCCTTTTTCTCCCATTTCAGGCTGGTCCCTTCCATGATTGGGGTAGGCAACTGCTGTTCCACAACTTCCGGGATGGCCGCACCATGGGCGGTGGGGTCGTTCACATGCGCGGCCAGCAGCTGCGCCCCTTCCACAACGGTCTTCTGCGCCTCCTGCAAGGCGGCGATGCTTTCATTGACCTTGCCGATGACTTCTTCCGAGGTGGGCTGCGTGGTCTGTGCTTCGGTGGTTTGGCTCATGTTTACTCCTGCGCGGTACCGGCCGCGTCGTAGCCGTGTTCAGTCGCCCACAGTTCCAGCTGGGTCAGCCTGTCCGATGTGCGTATCTGCTCCGTCTGAAGGCTACTCAGCAAAGCCTGCAGCTCTGTATGCGTGTGCCCTTCCTTGCTCAGGCTGGGCCACGCTTCCAGCAGGCTCTGCCCGCCCGGCACGCGCACGCTGTGGGCCGTGGTTTGTGGCGCCAGCATGACAGTTGTCCCCGCCGGAATGGTCACTCCCCCGACAACAAGGGGATTCTCCAGGGTGACGAACATGTACTGTGCCAAAATTTTCATGCTTTCCGGCATGATGCCTCCATAACAGGGCAGGGGAGCTCCCGCTCCTCCTGCCCCTTGCTACGTGCGTCAGGCCTACACGCCGGGCACGGTATAGTCTTCCACCACTACACGCAGCTTGCCGGTGTAGGCGGTGGCGTTTTCGATGCTGTTCCCGAAGGCGATGCCGGTCTCACCGGTCAGCTCCTTGCCGTTGAAGACCAGGTTGCCGCTGCCGGCCTTGCTGATGGCATCCAGCACGTCCTTGTTGGCATGGCTGTGTTTGACCGCATCCAGGGCGTCGATCAGGGCCTTGAGGGCCTTGCCCTGCTCGGCGGAAAGCACCTTGTCCGCGCCGCCCGTGGTCAGGTCATTGACGATCTCGCTCTTCTTCACATGATCGGCCACCAGGGCGTCGATGCTGTCCTTGTTCTCGTTGATGGCATTGACCAGTTCGGACAGGCGGTCGATGGTGCCGTCGTCGGGCTCGCCGGTCAGGAAGTTGTTGACCGTGGTGGAAAGGCTGGACAGGCTGCTCTGCAGGGTAGCGATGTCGCCGGTTTTCACCGCTTCGATGGCCGTATCGATCTGGCCCTGGATGCTTTCCGTGCTGGGCGCAGCGGCCAGGTACTCGGCAAGGGTCTTGCCGGAGGTCTTGTCGAACACGTCCTCGCTCTTGATGCTCGCAGCGTTGCCTTCGGCGTCGAAGAAGCGGAACAGTTTCTTGGTGGTTTCAGCCATGGGTAGTCTCCTGTGTTGGGTTAGGGGTGGACAGGGAAGGGATACAGCCGCTACGGCGTGTATTCTTCAAATTTGGCGACCAGGGCCGCATTAGAGGGGGGCGTTGCGCCGGGTTCGACCAGGGTCACAGGGGCCACGGTCACACCGGGCGCGATCTCCACGCCTTCCGGCGGGAGTTGCGGTTCGGGCTCTATCCAGTCGGGGTCTTCCGTCACATGGTGCAGCTCCAGCTTGGTCACACGGTCGCTGAGCGTGTAAAACTGCTCGGCGAGCCCGGCCACGGCCATCTGGACGGTGTAGGAATCCTCCAGTTTTCCGGCAAAGCCTTCCGCCCTGGCTGCGGCATCCTCTGCGCTGTCGCGGGCTTTTTCCGCCCTGTCGGCGCGGACGTTGGCATAGTTGGCCTGCCGTGCGGATTCCGTGGCGCTGTCCTTCGCCTGCGCGGTGCTTTGCGCTGCGGCTGTGGCGTGTCCTTCCGCCTCGGCGGTGGCACGCTCCACGGCTTCTGTCACCACCTGCGGCGTGAGCAGATCCACGGCGGCATCCAGAATGGACTGGTTCACATCGGCGGCGATCTTTTCAACGTCTGCCCGCTCTGCCTTCACAGCCTGCAAATCACTGGCGGCCGCCTGCTGTGCGGCAATGGCGTGTTCCGCTGCCAGATTGGCGTCGTCGGCACTGGCATCAGCGGCCTGGGCAGCCTTCTGGGCAGCCAGGGCGGACCCTGCGGCCTGGTCGGCGCTCTTTTGTGCGGAATCCGCGGCAGCTTCTGCCCGCTGGGCGTCGGCATTGGCACAGGCAGCAGATGTTTCTGCCTTCTGCGCGGCATCCAGGGCATCGTCGCGGTAGCGTTCGAGGCCCTGGGCGGCATTTTCGGCCCGTTCGGCGCACTGGCAGGCCTTGGTAGCCGAATTCGCCGCAGCAGCCGCAGAACAGGAAGATTTCTTGGCTGCGCTCTCCGCCCGCTCCACGAGGTTGAGGACATCCTCCTCGTATTCGGCAGCGATCTCGCGCAGTTCTTCCAGGGCGTTGTCCCTGGCATCCGTGATGTCGTGGACAGCGTTCTGGCCGGCATTGGTGATGCTGGCGATGGCTGTCCCCTGGGCATCACTGACGGCCCGGCTCATATCATCCAGGACTTCGCTGCTGCGTCGTTCGATGGCCTCAAGGGCAACAGCTTCTTGTCCCCGGATGCAGCGCGTGGCATCGGCCACTAGGCGGCCGGCGGTCTCTTCCACCCGCTGCGTCACAGAGGTCTCGAAGTCGCTGATGCTGTCTTCCACGCTGTCCACGAGCCTCTGTGCCCTGTCCGCCTGTGCGTTGGCGTTGCCTTCCGCAGCCTGTGCGGCCGTCTTGGCGGCCTCGGCCTGCTGCACGCTGGCCGTTACCTGTGCCAGGGTCGATGCCGCGGCCTCGGCCTGATCCCGCGCCGCCTCAGCGCTGCCGGCCGCTTGCGCGGCATAACCGGCCACTTCCTCCGGCAGCAGGGATCCCGCCGGCAGCGGCTCGCGCGGGGCCAGGTCCATGATGTCCATGAGGTTGCAGTCCGCATTGGGCACAAAGACCTTGGCGCGGATGGTCCGCATGGGAGCTGTGGCGGGGACGCTGCCGCACACACCGGCCCCGGATGCCGGAAAGCTGATATGCACGTCATAGACGCTGCCTTCGTAGCCAAGGGCATTGGGAAAAACGCGCAGCACACAGCGTCCGGTCTTGTCCGTCGTTCCCGTGACTTCACGGGGGACCACAAGGCCCTGGTACTTGTCAGGGCTGCACAGCCGCATCCTGACCACGGCGCCGGCACAGGCATGCCCCTGCTGGTCGTTGATCTGTGCTGTGACGTTGACGAGAGGCAGGTTGCTCATGACGATCTCCTACCGGGACATGGCCCGGATACGCGCCCGCGCCACACCTTCGTTGTATTGTTCCAGTGCCACCTGAGCTCCGGCAGCATCCGTCCAGGTGACATTCTGGCCGGACATGGCCTTGAGGCGTGCCAGCGCACCATAGGCAAGTACGTCGCCCCAGGCTTCGATGAGCTGTTCGGGCAACCGTTCTGACAGGCGGGACGGACACAGGGCCGCATCCACCACGACACTGCATTCCCGCGGCAGGACCGTCCGCAGGCAGAGGCTGTTTCCTTCGGCCCGGTAGTCGTCCGGCAGCAGCCTGTTGCCGTCCAGCCAGACGCCAAGAATCATGACCAGCCGGCTGCCAGTGGGCAGTGAAAGCGGGATATCCGCTTCTCCCTGCAATCCTGTTTCTTCCAGGCGTTCTCGCCAGACAGCGGCTTGCTCGCAGAAATGCTTGGCCACAGCCTGCAGGGCATCCAGCACCATGCCGCGCGGGCAGGGGAGCACCTGCGGCAGGACCTGGCGCACGAGGATGTCCAGAGATTCCATGTGTACCATTACGCTCCTCCCACGCTGCTTTTGGCTTTGGGCCAGACGCTGTCCACCTGCGTTTTGACGCCCAGCAGGGCATTGAACTGCTGCATGTGGTAGCTGGCCTTGGTCGCATTGCTGCTTTCATTGTCCCCGGACAGAACGGAGGCCAGCATGTGGTGCACAAGGGCCTGGGCATAGTCATCAGCCACTCCCAGGGGTTGGTCCGGCGTCTGGATAGCCGTCGGCGCCGCGTAGTAGGTGGCTTCCACATACACATCGGCATCGTCCGGGACAGGCGGGCACACGTAGTACACCTGGCTGTTGCTGGTCCGGTCGTAAGCAAAGTTCTCCACCCGGCAGTCAGGTCGCACGCTGTCGGCCCAGGCCATGAGCACGTCGGGCTGCGCGGAAACGATGGATGCCCCGGGGTGTTCGCCGTCCATGCCCATGTTCCGCACAAGTCCGCAAAATCCCGCGGCATCGCGGCTGGCGCCGTGCCGCCTGCGAGAAGGGATATGCTGCAACATGCCTGGCTCCAGGCGGATGACCTCCGTCACGGCACAGCAGTCGGGGCGTTGCAGGGCCACAGCCCGCAGGGCGGCATTGAGAAAGTCGAGCAGGCCGATGCGGCCCTCTTCGGCTTCCCATGGCCAGCGGGCGGCCATGCCCGGCTCAAGGTCCTGCAACGCACCCGACACCAGGCGGAGGACGTCAGCCGCCAGCAGCATGGCTAGGCGTCCTCCGCCTGGTCGTTCTCCGTCGGTGTCTCGACAGAAAACGAGAAGCGGTTGACATGGCGGAATACGGTCCTTTCCTGGCCGTTGGGGTCGCGTTTCACCTGCGGTACTTCCATGATGGCCAGCTTCAGCGCTTCGGCAACGGCCCTGGGGACCAGCACAGGCTCATCACGGTTGATGCGGTAGGCATAGCCGTTCACAGAGACCATCACCGGCGTGGAATCGTTGGGCTCGCTGTTGATGGTCAGCAGCACCTTTTCCTGCTGCCTGAGCTGGTGCATGGCCCGCTTTTCTTCCATGGCGGCCTGCATGGCGGCTGTTTTGCGCAGCGTCTTCACTTCTTGCGCAGCGGCCTTCTGTTCCTCCTCGGCTTTCTGCAGGGCCTGACGGGCCTCCGCAGTCTCTGCCCTGGCCGCCTCCAGTTCGGTGCGCAGCTTCTGCACATCATCGGAAGGGGTTTGGTCCTGAGTCTTGTTTTCAGCCATGATCGCCCTCCTACAGGCGGGTGACGGCCACTTCCACACGGGCCATCCACATGTCGTAAAGGATCTCGGCCGTGCGGTAGGCCTTCCAGCCCAGGCTGCCACGCTGGCCCAGCGGGTCACCACCACGCGGGGTGTTGGGGTTCAGCGCCATGATATTCACAGGGGCCGCCCCTCTGGCCCGCTGGGCGGCAAAGGGCGTCACACCAAAGGCATTCTTGCCCAGGTAGAGGATGGGGTAGACATCGGCGCAGGCGCCTTCATTGCTTTCCACTTCCATCCCGCCTGCGGGAGCAGCACCGGCATCCAGCCACGGTTCCATGAGGTTGGTGGTCACATAGCGCACGTTCTCAACGGAGCCGACTTCCCCTTCCATGGGCTTGTACGAGCCGTACTTTTCCACGGGCACAAAGCCGGGCATGTTGCGGATGTCGGCTTCCACGTCCGTGTGGCAGACAGCCACATAGGATGGGGCAATGGAAAAGGTGGAGAAGTTGGCGCTGGCAGCCACCACATCGGTGATGGTGCGGGCTTCCTGCCGCTTGAGGGCGCGTGTCACACGGCGCTGTAAGGTCAGGGTCAGCGGCTCGTTTACGCCATCGCGGGTCGTTGCCTGGATGCCGCCCGTCTTGCCGGAGAAAAACACGTTGGTGCCGGCCAGCAGCTTGTTGGTCACCACTCGTTCCAGCATGATGGCGGACTGCTCTCCCAGGATGTCGGAGAACTCGACCCAGATGGGGTCTTCGATGGTGTCCGACAGCACGTCGGTGATCTCGATGTAGTCGCCGTACTGCTGGAGACGCGACACCACGTCGCGGAAAGTGGGTTTGGAAGCCGCTGGCGTCACGCCTTCCACAAGGGCCTTGGGGATGTTGTCCAGGGGCAGATAGCCGCGGAACTTGATCTCGTTGCCGTGATTCTTGGGGATGGGCTGCTGCTGGCCGAAGCGGGACAGCACGATAAGCGGCTGGGCACGCTTGAGCAGCTCACCGCAGACGAAGCCCGCAGTGCGGTAGGAAATATCCCCGGTACCGGTGATGGGCGGCATAGGTTATCCTCACTTGGACGAAAGGGAGAGGGACAGTCCGGCGTCGAAGTCGTCCTTGTCTCCGATGCCGGCCGGGGCTACGGTCCCGCCGCGTCCCGGTACCGCAAGGGCGCCCGTGGGGTCAGGCCTGCGGGCGTTGCGCTCATTCTTGAACTTGGCCAGGAGACTGCCGACTTCCTGCGGATCCTGGCTGTTGGTGAAAATGTCCATGAGCGGGGCGGCCTCCGCGTAGGGCTTGGCCTGGATCCACTGCAGGACGTCATTGCGGAAACGCATCTGGGCCGCCTGGTCTCCGCCGGTCAGCAGGGCATGGAAATCAGGGTGATCCTGCTTCATGACCTGCAGGAAGTGCTGCTGCCGGGCCGTGACAGCCTGTCGGGCCTGCTCCTGCCGCATGGTCTCACGCTCGGTGTCTTGCTGGCGGCGCATCATCACAAGGCTGGCATGGTCATAGGCAAGCTCCGCACCGTACTGCTCAAGCCTGTGACGCACGGCTTGCCCTGCCGGGCTGTCTTCCAGGGCCATCTTCGCTGCTTCGGGATCCATCTCCTGCAGACGCTCGTATTCGGCTTGCAGCTCTTCAGGCAGCTTGACCGCAGCAGGCTGTGCAGGCGCTGCCTCCGGTTCTGCCTTCTTTTCCTCTGCTGTCTGCTGGGGAGTACCGGCAGGGGACGGAGCAGGGGGCTCCTGCGGCATCGGGGCCGCTTCAGGGGCTTCAATGCCGGCAGGAACGCCTTGTGGAGCCGCTTCATGATGGGTACTTCCCCCTGCATCTTCGGGGTGCTGCGAGCTGTCCTCCGGCTGTTCATCGTCCTTCAGGGCTGCCGCAAGCCCTTCGGCGAAATGATCTTCCTCGCCCGGGATTCCCGTGGCGTCCTGCTGTTCCATGGGCTGCTGGCTCATCCTGGAACTCCTTGGTTAGTGTTGGTTACGGGTGAGAGCATCGAGGATTTCACGCGCCATTTGCGCTCGTCCCTGCGCTCGAAAAATGGCAATGCTGTCCGTGACGGATTCCAGTTCCTCACGCGCTTCACTCAGTTTGGCCTGCATGAGGGTGCATACGGCATATTCACTGGCGGCCCCGGCCTGGCGGATGTCTCGCAGAGACTTCCGGATCAGCTCCCGCGTCGTCTGGGGCGTTTCACTCATGGCGCCACCCCCTGTGCGGTTGCTCCCGGAGCGCCTTGATGACCGGTCTGATGAGGTCCAAGCTGGGCCAGCAGAATGATCATCTGGCGCTGTATTTCTTCCGGCGGCAGCCCCTGCTTCTGCAATTCCTGCGTCAGGGCCTGCACGTTGGCCCGGGCAGTGGCAGCCTGCATTTCCTGCTGGTTCCGCTGGGCTTCTTCCTTGCTGTAGAGGATGCGCTCCACAGGCAGGTCGGTCTGTTCAAAGGCCACTTCGAGCAGACCGCGTTCGTTGATGTGCGGTGAGAAGGCGGGGATCCCGAGCCACTGCATGATGCCGGGGATCTGCTGGGCCCTGACTTCCTTGGCGATGAGCGATTGCGAACCGCTGGCCACCACCTCGAAGTCACCCTTGCAGTCTTCACGCGGCGACCACTGCATGAGCCAGCGGTACATGGCGCGGATGAAGGGGCTGATGACGTTATCGTCGAACAGTTTGATGTGATCCTTGAGCAGGATGTTGCTGGCGCCCATGAGCATGGACAGGCCCGTAGCCGTTTTGCCCGCACCGCTCACGTTGCCGTCACCGGCATTGAAACGCGGCGTGCTGATCTCGTCGGCACAGTTGGCCCAGAACTGCTGCTGGGTCAGATTCTCGGAAATACAGGACGGCACGTTGACCGCCTGGAAAGCCTGGGGCATGGTCACGCCGACCTTGTCAAAACGCAGCATGCCCCGGGCCATGGCTCCCTGCAGGTCGGCAGCGTCTTCCGCGCACAGGGCCTGCATGTTGAAGGCGAGAAAGGGGCTGGAAGCCATACCGGCATTATCCTGCATGGCGCGCACGGCGGCGTTGATGCCGGCCTGCGGCGAGCGGAGCAGGGAGGCGATGCCTTCCGGCCAGAAGGTGGAGTCGTCGCGGGAATACGGGTACCAGTAGTACGGGATGTCCACGCCCTCGAGCGGGTTGACCATGGCCTTGATGACGGTGTTGTCACCGATCATCCAGACGTTGGAGCTGTAGACCCTGGCATCATCTCCTTCCGGTACGGCGGCCCCGGCGTCACGCAGCTCCTTGCCGCTCAAAAATCCCCATCGTTCCCAGACCCGGAAGCGCTTTTTGAGAGAGGCCGTCCCGGTGCTTTCGCTGTCCAGGTTGCGCAGGCTGGCTTCCCAGGTCTCCAGGGTGGCGTCCCCGTCCTCGTGCTCGCGCAGATAACGCGCTATGGCCGAGCCGTCGAAACCGGGAAACGTCCTGAGCTCCAGCACGTCCTTGTCCGTCATCAGGTGGCACTGCCACACGTAGCGCAGCTCCGAAGGCTCACGGGCATCGGGATCGGGAAAAACGTCCCAGATGGGCACGGCCTCATGGTAGGGGCGCAGTTCCTCGGCATAGACTTCTTCGGACCAGCTCATCTGTCCCGCTTCGTCTCGCGCACAGACATAGCGTTTGGTCTGGACCTTTTCGACCAGCGGCCCCTTGAGCACGCCCATGCCGTACAGGCAGGCATCGTGCACCACGCTGCGACAGTTCTGTGCCCAGGATGGACGCCGCTGTCCGTTGGCATTGCATTCCTTCAACAGGTCGTCGATGAGGGTCTCCATGCGTTTCGCACGCTCACTGGCCACGCGCTGGACATTCTCCGGCGTATTGAGCTGGGCCGTGACCTGCTCATAGGCGGCCGCCATCATCTTCTGCATGGCCAGGTTGTCGGGGATGATGTGTCGTGCCTGCAACTGCTGCATCTGGGGCATCAGGATGGCCGCCATGCCGGCATTGACGTCATCGGCCATATCAGTAGCCAGGATGTCCGGGGGCAGCATGGGGTCAGGCGTGGCGTTGATGCTCCAGTTCTTGGTGCGCTGCGGGAAGAGCAGGTCCATAAGACGGGCCACCATGGTGTTGATCTTGCTGGTGGTCAGCCGGTAGTAGACACGGGAACGCTTGCTCCCCTTCAGCGCCGCGGTAATCTCCGGCGCATAGACCCCCTTGTACTGGCGCAGGTCTTCCAGCCAGCGCAGCTCGTACAGGGTACGGGCCTTCTGGGCCTCGCCCAGCTCCTGCCCAAGCGTGACGCCCAGCACGTTGCGGTCAACGGCGGGTCGCGCTGCCGGAGCAGGAGACAGGGAAGTGGTGGGGGAAAGCATGGACATGGCGGCCTCTACTTGTCAGCGGGCAGGCATTCTTCGCCACGGAAGGGGCATTGCCCGGCGTGGCGCTTGCGTGTTTCCGGGGGCATCCCTCTCCTGATGTCGTTGATGTCGTCAGGATTCATGGGGTCCACAACGGACAGCCCCAGACGCCTGAGGAACCACAGCTTGACGGTCTCTCCTCCCATGCCCGCGGCGGTCATGGATACGGCGATCTGCACTTCCGGCGTCACACCAGGGACGACCAGGGGCAGCAAAAGCGCACAGCTCACGGCCAGGGCTGTGGTTAGAATCGCGTTGAGTAGAACCGTGACGGCCTTCTGGGCCATGGTTCTCTGTTTATATCCGCGCTTGACCTGTCTGGCTGCCGATGCCACGGCCACAGCGCCGGCAATGAGCACCAGCGGCCAAGTGCCTTTCACGACACCAATGTATTCCGCCGCGTGTTCCGCGCTGTCTTTTCCGAACTGGTTCACAGTCCATTCTCCCCCGTCACATCGTGGATCCATGTTGCCAGGTGTCCGGCATCATCGCTGTCCATCCACAGGCCCATCGTTCCGTTCAGGCTGGCCCGTTGCAGGCTGGGCAGTACCGGCAGTGCCGGTATGTCCCGGGTTGAGCTGGTCGAGCAGCACCCCGGCGCCGTCATCAGCCACACGGCGGCGAAAATCAGCAGCACTGGCCGCATCCAGCTTTTCCAGCAGATGCAGCCCCATCTGCAGCAATGCGAGGAGGATGGATGCCAGGGACTGCACATTACTTTCCTTTGACAGCCTTGACGGCGTCCTGGACTTCCGCGCTCTTGCCATCGGCCACAGCGCCCTTGTTCTGGCCAAAATGGGCGGCCATGGAGTGCACGAGGGCGTAGACGGTGGCATACAGACCGGTGGTCGCACTGGGGACAGGCATCCAGATGGTGGCCACGGCGCAGATGCCGCAGAGCGAGGTCAGCACGGAGACCACGACGGCGACCCAGGTCGCGTCGGGGTTCTGGCTGGCGAATTCGGTCAGGGCCGAAAAAACGAAACTGATGTCCATATGCTGGTCTCCTTACTTTGATTCGAGCAGGAACTTTTCCAGGGCATCGGCCCGGTTGAGCCAGCCCTCCAGGAAAACGGCCTGCGAAGGATCGTCGCGGGCCAGCCCCTCGTAGAAAGCGCGGCGCGCCCGGATGACGGCCCTGATCAGGGCGTCCGTGTCACAGGCCAGGACGGCCCGCGTCTTGGGGCCAAGGATGCCGTCCACGTCGAGTGCCACATTGCTGCCGCGTGCACAGGCGTTGAAGCCGCGCTGTGCCAGCCTGACGGACTGGGCACAGCCGCTGTTGACGGCGGCGTCATACAGGGCGCAGGCAGGCCGGAACGGCATGTCATCCAGACGCAGCCGGTCCCAGAACTCGCGCTTGAACATGGCCCGGGCCATGTCCGGCGTCACGGAACGCATGGAGGCCTTGTTGACGGGCAGGCGGAAGCCGATGCGCTGCAAAAAGTCGCGGCCCTGCTGGGTCGCGGCGATGCCCTTCACGAACTTGAGCGAGGCCCCGTAGGCCGTCAGGCCGCCATTGTCGGCAGGGTGGTCGGAAAAGCCGCCCTCCCAATGGGCGGTGAAGGCATGAGCACGGGAAAAACTGTTGTCGTTGTCAGGCATGAAAAAACGCCTCCGGTTTTGCCGGAAGCGTAGCACGGGCTTTTGCCCTGTTGGGAGCTGTAAGGGGGCTGCAGGGGGGCTGGAAGGGGGTTGACAGGTTTTTGCCACCCCGTCAATTTACTGCAAGGCAGTGAACGTAAAACAGAACGTGAGATCCCATGCGTGTCCGTACCCATCCCGGCGAGGTCCTGCTGGAAGAGTTCCTGATTCCGCTGCATATCAGCCCGCATGCGCTGGCACTGGCCCTTGGCGTCCCGCCGACGCGCATCGCGGATATCGTCCACCAGCGTCGTGGCATCAGCGCAGATACGGCGGCCCGTCTTGCCCGCTATTTCGGAACCAGCGCCTCCTTCTGGTGCAACTTGCAAAGCGCCTATGACGTCTCCGTGGTGGAATCCTCCCGGCAGGCGGAGCTTTGCCGCATCGTCCCCGATGCTTCGGCGGGAACAGTGGCGCAGGCGTGAGCTCGTCCCAGCCGCCAGTCCTGCAGGGCCGCCATTTCCGTGCTGTAGCGCATCCGTGACCCGCTGCCTTCCACGGCAATGGGAGCGCCTGCCGCCGCCCATTGTTTGACCACGCTATCGCCCACGCCAAAGGCCTCGCAGATCTCGGTCATGGATTTGAGGACCTTGGGGATATACACCACAGCCATCTCAATACCCTCCCAGGCTGTCGGCCGGTCCGCCGGGCGTTCCGTGGCCATATCCGCGCCACTCCGGCATGGGCTGCATGTCGAGGGCTTCCAGCGCCCAGCACAGGGCGCAGACGGCCGGCCACTGGATCATGGCCGCCGTCATGCTGCCCGCGGCAGCGGCCGATGCCAGTCCCGCCTCGGCAGGGACCGAGCTGGTGCTGCTGAAATGCAGGGTCTTGTTCCCCACGATCCGTGTTTGCACCAGGGAGAGGTAGTAGGGCAGCAGGCCTTCTCCTTTGCCGTGCCAGCGCAAGGGAGGCTCGGTACGCAGAGGTGGCTTGCGCTCCTCCCGCCGGCGGTCGTTCTCCACGTCGATCAGCAGGATGCGGTCATCATCCTCGGGGGTGATGATGCGCGGCGCCCCGTACTGGAACTGGAAGCGTTCCGCGGTGCGCAACAAGGCAGCCGGGTCATCGCTTCGCTGCTCCGCCAGCAGAAAAACGTGCCGCGGCGTCCCTATGCATGTGGGCCGGTGGCGCAGCTCCCCCAGCACCAGGACGCAGCCGGGCAGGGGGTGCCATGGCCAGGCCAGGGCACAGACCGTGCGGCGGTACTGCTGTCCCGTCCGATCCTGCAAATAATGTTCACCGGTGATGTAATCCGTCAGTCGTCGCAGCATGTCAGCTCCAGTCAGCACCGGCCAGCATGCCGCCGGTGGGCATAAGCAGGGTATCGATGGCATCCACCACCGTATCCACCTGGTCGTCATGGGCATGGGTCATGGCCGGCGAAAAGGCGCACAGCTCCGCGATGAGAGCGTCCGCCCATGGCTGGTCATCAGGAATGTATAGCCGCCCCCCGGCCACATAGGGCAGCACGTCATTGGCGCGGCTCACCTTGTCCCGGTTGCGCTGCACCGCGATGACGGGGATGGACGTCTGCGCCCGAAGGGTCTGTATCAGGCCGGTACCGCTGGCTTTGTCCTCGATATGGCATCCAGTGAATCGCAAAGGATTGCTGATACGGTGCGGCTTGTGCTGCTCCCAGAAGGACTTGGCCCGTTCCAGCAGGACCGGTGCCGTCCATTTCCCCCTGTCCAGGTCCAGGACATAGACGTCCCTGTCGTCCGTAGCCGCGTAGAGCAGCACGGAATAGTCGTTCTTCTCGCCTTCCTTCATGGCCGTGTCACAGAATATCCCGGCCCGCACCAATCCCTCCGGCCTGCCGCGGAAGCGCTGGATCATGTCCCGCTTGAACATGACACCGCCCAGCGAGGTAGGGCGCTGCTGGTACTGGGCCGCGAACGTGAACGGATCCTTCTCCCGCAGCTCTTGCAGGGAGGCCAGGCTCTCCTTCTCCGGCCAGTAGCTCCGCTCTTTGTCGGTGTCTTCGTCCAGTACGGCCTGGATCTCCAGATGCGTGAAGTCCAGAGCGTAATCTCCGGCCAGGGCGTGTCCCGCGGGGTCGTCTTCGTGGAGCCGCTGCATGATGAGAATGACGGGCGTATGCTCCGTGCTGGCACGACGGCTGCGTATGGTGCCCGTGATCTTGCGGTTGGCCGCCTCGCGTTTGGCATCGCTCCACACGTCGTCGGCTTTGAGCGGATCGTCGATGATGATGGCGCCGGAAAATCCTGGCCGGATGTAGCCGGCACGAAAGCCCGTCACCTGGCCGCCGGTGGACGTGGCATAGACCCCGCCAGCCGTCCTGCCGCCCACGTCGATGTTCCAGCGGCTCTTGGCACGCGTATCCGGTCTGATCCGGCGCGGCCAGAGGCTCTGGAACTCGTCCAGCTCGATGATTTCTTTCACCGTGGCCGAATTGAGGGCGGCCAGCTCCGCCGCTCCTGAGAGGTGCAGAAAGCGGCAGTGTGGCGAACGGGCGAAACACCAGGCCATGAAGTGGATCACGGCCAGTTCGGTCTTGGTCCCCCCGGGCGGCATGGTGATGAGCAGGTTGTGGATCTCGCCCCGGTACACGGCCATGAGGGCGTCCACGATCTTGGCATGATGCCAGTTGACCAGGAACGGCTGGGCCATGCGTGCACGGAACATAAGCGCCGTGAAGGTCAGCAGGTCCTGTTCACAGGCCAGGCGCAGGGCCTCTCGCTCCGCTGTGGATGCTTTGGCAAATAGCACGGGCCTACTCCTCATCCCCATCCAGGGTACCGGAAAGGACGGCCCGCACGACGGTATCAGCGGCCGGTGGAGCAGGGGGCAGAGGAGCCGCGGCAGCCTGTGCCTGGGCATGCTGCTGCACGTTGACCGTGGTATGCTGCCCCTTGTCCATCTGCGGCATCACATTACGCGCCGCGCGGGACAGCAGCTCCAGCTCCGCAGGGCTCTCCGCCGCCCTGGTCATGGCCGTGCCCTTCATGGCCACGGCCCGGGCAAAGTTCAGGGCGGCCCCTTCCGTCCGCAGGCGTTCCTGAACCACTTCCTGCAAGGTAAGCTGAAAACGCAACGGCAGCTCTTGCATTTGCGTTTCCACGGCCTGCATTTCCTTGGCAGCCGCCACCTTGCGTTCCACAAGGTCTTGCATTTTCCCTTGCGTCCAGCCTTCGGCCCTTGCACGGCGCGAGACACTGGAGGTGGCCACGCCAAAAGCCTTTGCCACTTCCCCCAGGCTCACGCCGCGGACCTCATATTCGGCACGGGCCTGCTCCCATTGTTCCGCAGACAGACGGGCCATCAGAAGACCTCAAGCATGCGCACGGGGATCTCCGTCCGCTGCGGGTCGTCGTCGCCGGGATAGACCCGGTACGTGATATAGGGCTTTTTGCCCCTGACGATGGCATGGCGCGATATCGCCAGCTCCTGCCGGTCATGGTGTGTGAAGATCTGGCAGGCCTGGTCCAGACCGCTTTTTGCCTTGTCGAGTGTGCCTTGAAGGCTCTCCTGGAGATGGACACGGACTTCAACGAACATACGGGGCTTCCTTTGTGGTTTGAGACCTCCCCCTTCAGGGGGAAAAGAGAAGTTGACAAGACGGCGGAGCCGATGAAATCCTTTTCCGTAACCCCTCCCTTCAGGGAGGGGCAATCCGCACGACCCCTATCCGTCGGCTGCGGAGTCAGTCGGCGGATGGGGCGACTGTGGATTGAAACATGCCCTCGCCCTTGTACGAACGGCCCGGGCCGGGTATGCGTGCTTTCCCGTACATGGCATTCTCCTGCTACCAGTTTTCGGCCGGGGCCGCGTCATGCCGCTCCCGCGCCGGGATATGCCGTATCCTGCGGACATCCTGCCGCATATCCACGCCCACGCGCATCTGCGGCCTTGGCGTGCCGGTATCCAGTCCCGCAGGCCACAGGCAGCCGTAGCCGCGCCAGCGGTCATAGGCCACGGGGCCGCCCTTGAAATCCGGCGGCATGATGTCCACCCCGGCCTCGCGCATGGCCTTGAGGTCCGCCGGGACCCGGCTGCCGTCGGTGGGTGTCTGGCAGTACGGGCAGGGCGCGACAAAGGTGTGCCACCTCTCCTTTTCCGGCTCCTGGGCCCAGCAGTGGAACACGGCCTGATCCTGGCAATGCGGGCAGTGCTCACGGACGATGCGGCCGGGATTCTGGCTCTTCCATGTCCCCCAGGCGTCCATGAGCGCCTTGCCCACGTTGCGGGGCAACTCGTCCCGGTTGCAGAGCTGGTCTGCCAGGAAGGGCGCCGCCTCATCAGGCACGTCGCGGACCTTCTCCCAGATCACGGCCTTCACGTCTCCCACAGGGACAGCCCGGCCGAACGTCGCGTAGACCTGCCGTAACATCCCGTCGAATTTCTCCTGCCTCATTGCGCTACCCTCCCCCAGGGCGAATTTTCCCGTGCTCGCCGTTCTGCCGCCTCCCGTGCCTCCTTCCGGGAAGCCTCCATCAGCGCCAGCAGGTCGTCGCCGCTATCCTTCTGCCCTCCGCCGCTGTCAGGCTTGAGAGCGAACAGCCCCTGCCATGAGCGTTGCACGCTCTGCTCCACGATGGCGATCTTCTGCGCCACGTCGTCCCCGGCCAGTCTGTCCAGCTCGCGCAACGACAGGCGCAGCCCCTGCCCTGTCAGAGGCTTGCGGATCTTCTGCCGCATGGCCACATAGGCCCCCAATGCCTCCCGCAGGCCGTCATCCTCCGTGTAAGCCTCGATGCCCTCGGTCAGGGCCGGGAGAGAATCAGGCCCGGAAGCGCGCTTTCGCGTCCGGCCTTCCCCCCCGTGGGGGGTAAGGGGGGTATTATTAATAGCCATAGGGGCTGGAGAAGGGGCAGGGGCAGGGCTCAAATCATCGTCGAACGGTCGTTCAACGGTCGTTAACGGTCGTTCGACGACCGTTCGAGCCTCGTTGACGACCGTTGTCTGGTCGTTGTCCGCGCCCTGAGCGTCGCCGCCGGCCCGTCGGCATCCCCTGATCATCCCGTCGATGACGGCCCAACGGTCGTTGGATGTCCGTAAGGCTTCGTAGTCCCGCTTGCTGACGCCCCGGATACCGGCGCCGACCAGCGCCTGGTATTCGTCAGGGAAGACCTTCGCCATGCGCGACAGGCGGGAGGCATCGGAGCGCGATTCACCGGCCGCGGCCCAGGCGTTGTTCTCCTGCCAGTCATGCAGGCGCAGCCCGCCTTCGTCCTCGTCCAGAAAGCCGACGCTCTTCAGCGTGGGCACGAGCGTGCCTTCCTCGCCGCACCAGTCCGCGGCCAGCTCGATGTCCTCGTCTTCCATGCCGGACAAATCGCCGTCAGGCCGCACCCGCGCCGCATAGGCCCAAAGCTGGAGCAGCGCCACGACGCCCTCGTAGCCCAGGCGCCTTCTGAGCTTCTTGGTCTTGTGGTGGGCGAAAAAATCGACGGATACGCGAAAATCGGAGTTCATCCTCACTTCCCCCAGCGCCATCTGGCGTAGCTCTCGAAGCCGTCGAACAGCTTGCGCACCGCCGGCGGGCATTCGGACTCCAGTACCCACGTTTCCGAAAATTCATCCTCAGTCAGCACCAGCACCTCTCCCGTACCCGGCAGGATGATCTGCCATCTGTGCCGGGGCAGGGGAGAGGCATAAGCAAGTTGGTACGGCATGGTCACCGTGATGGCGCGCTGGGCAGAATTGGGGAGTGACGTCTGCATGTGGTTCCCTCCTACCGTTGAAATATCTTCTTCCACCACGGGGTCGTGGCGGGCTTCTGCCGCAGGCTGAACAGCGGCTCCGCTTCTGTGATGTCGCTGGCGCTGGCCAGTTCCAGCAGCATGTCCTGGAGATGCTGGCAGTCCAGCACCACGTCCTGGAGCAGGCTGCGCAGCTCGCGGGCCCGGAAGGGTGTGATGCCGCTGCCCTCAGTATTGGCCAGCGTGCGCTGCACATCACCCAGGCTGGCAGCGGCGCGCGCCGCCGCGGTCAGCACTTCGGCCCGGCTCGTGGCCTGTTCCACCCGCTTCTTGCTGCTGATCTGGGCCTGGAGCCATTGGAGCAGCACGTCATTGTGCATGGCACGGCACAGGGCGGGGATTTTGTCCAGGCCGGGGAAGTAGTCGTCAGAATCCATGGCCAGGTAGCGGCGCACGGCGGCGGGCCTGATACCGGCTGCCGCCGCGATCTCTTCCGCCGTCATGCCGGAAACGTCCTTGGCGTGACGGATGGCCTCTGTGGCCGTCATGGTGGGATAGTCAGGCATGTTTTTTCTCGCTGTGGGCGTGCTCAAAGGGGGAATTTCCATCTATCGAAACACGGTTACATCCACAGGGCAGTCAGGCAGTCTGGCAGCATGATGCTACGCAGTTTCCGCCGCCCTTTTCCGAAACAGGTTCACAAAGTAGATCTGGCCCCGGCCCGTCACCTTGGGCGTGCGGGTGATGTGGCATTCCCCGCCGGAGCCGATGCGCGTCCCTTCCTTGATCTCCATCCAGCCCGCGTCGATGCAGCGCTGCGTGGGCATGTTCCTGGCGCTGCCGCTCTTGTGCAGGTAGCCGTGGGCGCGCAGCCAGTCGAAAAAGCGGTTCTGTCCCATCTCATAGCCCGTGGCCTGCTTGATGAGCTTGGCCATCTCGCCCACGAGGATGGAGGTCTTCGCCACTTCGATGGATTCCGCAAACACCACCTTGGGCCGGTCAGCCGCGGCCTGCGCTTCCAGCGCCTGCCGCTTTTCCCGCTCCGCCTTGAGGGTGGTAGCCAGCCGGATCAGGGTGTCCGGGTTCAGCAGCGCCTCCTCCAGCCTGGCCGGCGTCAGGTAGGCGCCGTGGCGCCGGATGCTGGGCATCACGTCCCCGGCTACCCACATCTGGTAGGGGAGGGCGGCCTCTTTGTCGGAACGGGCAAGGAAAAAGTAGAGCCCCTGCTCGGAGATGATGAGCATCTCCTGCTCGCCACCGGGGGTCATAATCCAATTACGACCCTTCCATTCATCCGGGACATGCCCGAAGAGGTTGTTGAGTTGGCGAAGGGAACTTTCCGGGTAGCCCAGCGCCCGCGCCACGTCCTTGGCCACGAACCAGGGTTCACCGTTCACATCCACGACGCGCACGGCGCCGAACTCGGCGTTCCTGAAGATCTGCACGTCACTCATACCGCCTCCTTCGCCGGGGCAGGGCTGGAACTCGTGCCGTCCTCCGGCGGCCAGAGGTCGGGACGGAGCTCGGACAGGGGGATACCCAGCCCTTGAGCGTATTTAACAGCCGATTCTGCCGAAATGAGTCTGCTCCCTTTGCAGTGCTGAAGCACTGTTGATCGGGAGCGAATAGAGCAGCGGTCGGCAATTTCCTGAAATGACAGTCCACTGACCAATCGGAAGTGTTCGATGGCATTTTTCATAGGGATATGTTCACACATGTGGACATTTAGCGCAACATATAATTCTTGCGTTTCTTGCCGTGAACGCAAGCCTAGCCTACGAAATCAAGATGGATAAATGGGAATATACCGCACAAATGGCGTGGCAGGCGATACTCTCCAAGGTTCAGACCATGAAGAGTGAGGGGAAAACGCTCCAACAAATTGCTGACATCATCGGCGTAAAAAATCGTTCCCTCATAGGCGAATGGCTCAATGGTAACAGAGAAGCTGCCAATGCTCCTTTTTCCAACTTGATGGGATACTTGGAATGCCTTGGACTCGATTACCAAGACTTTTTTCCTGCCCGGACACCAGAAATCCGCAGGGTCTCAAGCCACGCCCCGACGGAGAAGGTCCAGGGAAAAAATTTGCAGGAGCTTTCCGTCTATGATGTTGCCGGAGCTGGCCCGGCCATCGACGTTGCCGAGCTGACACCGCTCTTCTCTGTCTACGCGCCTCCCAGCTATCTGCGCCAAGCTGATTTTGCCATCCTGGTGGATGGGCACAGCATGGAGCCCTTAATCCCACATCGCTCTGTTGTGGGGGTCAAAAAGGATGCTCCCTTTGTCGCCAATGAACTCTACGCGGCGCGCATCCCCTATGAAGGGATGGTGGTCAAGCGTATCGGTGTTGATCGCCAAAAAAACGAGTTCGTGTTCAAGTCTGAAAACCCTAACAAGGAATCCTATCCCGATTTTCGCTTGGGTATCGCAGAAGCGGAACAAATCATTGTCGGGCGTGTTGTTTGGGTGATGTGGGGGTACTGATTCCTTAATGTGTTTGCGCTATTTGGCAGGCCATATAGATGAAAGGAAAACACTATGAAGGGATACGTTTACATCATCAGCAACCGGTCTATGCCGGGGATATACAAGGTTGGATATACCCTTAAAGATCCCGAGCTGCGCGCAAAAGAACTTGAATCGACAGGCGTCCCGCATCCCTTTGTTGTTGACTATGAAATACTGGTTGATGATCCATATACGTTAGAACAAAAAGTTCATAAGTCACTTTCAAAGTTTAATGAAAATAAAGAATGGTTTAATTGCGACTTTGCAACGTGCGTATCTGAAATTAGGCGGTGCTATGAAGGTAAAATATATTATGAAAGATGCCCGAAAGATGAAAGACAGAAGGAAATTGAAAAATTAAAAAGGATAGAAGAAGAGAAAAGGAAAATAGAGGTTGAAAAAGAACAAAAAAGAAGGCAACAGGAAAAGGAATCAAATGAAATATTGATTAGGAAATGGGCGAATGAAGAAGAGTATAAAACAAAAAGAAAATATATAGATAAATTAGATGCGTATATTTCGAGAAAACAAAATTTAATAGCATTAAATTGTATGTTGTGCCCTTCTGCGCTATTGCTTATTTCGCTGTTTTCTGGAGATAGGGAGTTAGCTGGAATATCTGTTATGCTTATTTTAATATTGATAATTGTGGCTTGCTTTTTGAATACTTGTTATAAAGAGAAATGGAAAAAAGAATTTTTTGATATAAATGATAATAAAATACAGGCTGACTTGTCAAAAATAAATTCTGAACTCGTTAGAAAGTTAAAAGATAATAATATGTCACATGGTATGGATGATAAAAAAATCATCCAATGTCCTGAATGTGGACAGAATCTTCGTGTTGGTTTTGCCAAACTGATTCGTGTTCATTGTCCAAAGTGTGATACTCTTTTTTATTGGAAGAATTCATAGTTATACAAAAGACTACATCGACGGCCACGGGCGTGGTTGACCAAAACGAGGATAGCCGGGAATGACCCACGGTGGTAGGTCTTCAGATGCCTCCTGCTCCCCATTGGGCTGTCCTTGGGGCAAAGATTTTTCGGGCACTCTCCATTCTTCTGGTGCTGGCCTCGTTATTCTGTTTTGCGGGTGGTCTGAAGGAGGCCTATGATCTTCTTGACCAACGGTCAGCCACAGCAGCACAAGAGACATTAGCGCCCCCCCTCCAACAAGGACAGTGCCCATTATCCAAATAGCTGTCTGAAGTCGTGAAAGTCCAGGTGATGGCATTCCTGCGCTCATAGAGCCACTCCAATATTTTTGATTTCTTTGTCCCGCCCTCCCGGCGGGATTTTTTATATCCTATTTGTTTCTTATGGTGAACATTTTTTCTTGACTAGGTTCACATATGTGAACATAATAACCTCACGCACACCGGGAAAGGCCGGGAACACGGGCCACGGCCCAGAGTACCACAAGCCTTCCCCGGTGGACGTTCCCCACAAGTACCGAGCTCGGCAAGCCGCAAGCCTTTGGGAGCGGGAAAGCACGCGACGGCAGGGAAGGGGAAACGAGGTTGGCCCGGGAGAAGGGGCCCCCGCAAGAATGGCCGTGTGCGACACGGCAGGCCGAAAGGCGGCGGGCGGTGGCGACGAGAGCGCCGCACGGGTGGACGCCAGTTGCGAGCAGCCCGTGAAACCAAGACGCTTTCTGACTTCACACCAGCCTGGAACCATCCGGGCTGGAAATGAGGCCGGAAAATGTGGACGAATCCCCGGCAAGCGGGTACTGTGGAGGCAAGGGATGGATATGAAAAAGCGAATTTTGACATACCTCCAGTTCTCACTTCAAGGAACTGGCGTTGCCGCACTGGGCACCCTGAATATCTATGAGCCCAAGGCGGAAACATTGATTTTCGGCGGGGTCTGTATCATCTGCGGGCTCATTATCGCCATCGTCAACAAGGAGGCGTGAGCATGAGCATCATGACAGCAGCGACGATTTTCGTGGTTGTGCTGACCATCGGTGGCGTAGTCTACGCCCTCTATGGCAAGTAGCTGTTCCACCTCTAACTTTTCCCAAGGCCCTCGTTCACCGGGGGCCTTTTTTGTTGCCGGTGTGGCAGGTTTCGCGCCCTGGTCCAAACGCCGTCCAAGCGCGACCGCATCCTATGCGGCATCCCTCCCCCTGATCCGGCCACGGACGGCAGGAGCTGCCTGCACGGGCATGGTCGGCGGGTTCGTCGGGGCTGGTTGTCAAAGAGCGAAGCGGTGGCATTTGTCACCGGTTGAGGTTCGGTTCCGGGGCCCCAGCCGGTTACACCCTGTAACCAGTTGAATCCCAGCTATTGAATAATCCTCAACAACTCCACAGATGCCCCAGTGGCTCCCGGGTGGTGAGCTCTGAGCGAAAGGCCCAAGCTGCCCCTTACCCATTGAGGGGCCGCTGTGACCTTCCGGCGAAGTGGTCCCGGTATGGAGCCGCCCGTCGCTTTCGGCCCCTGCCCTCACTGCATCATGGGGCAGGTCAGGAGCTTTCCGGCTGATGCGCCGCCTTCCTCGCGTCTTCTCCTGTCTCGCTGCTGCGCTTCGGGCATGGGGTCGTGGTTCCCGGTAGGATGCGGACGCCACCGTATCGAGCCGTCCATCCGCAAACGCGGCCTACTTCGCAAGGCCGCTCGCGCCTCCGGTACATCGGGGGAGGAAGCCGCTAGCGTGGGGCAGTTTAGTGATGCCCTCTTGCAAAGAAAATCACTTAAAAAAAGTTTATTGTCAATAACTAATTTTAAGTTTATATCCTTAAGCACAAAATCCGTGCTACAAGAGGAGGAAAAAAGGAGTGCTTCAAATGCTCACAAAGGACGATATGACAGCCCTTGAGGCAGCCATACGGTCTTCCCTCTTGGCTCGGAAAAAAGAACTGTCCATGTCTGATGATGCGCTGGGGAAAATGGCCTTCGCATTTATGGCGAACCCAGCCGGAAAGGTTCAGGCTTTACTTGTCGGTCAGGGAGCAGGAGAAAAAAGGAAGCCTCAGACACTTCGCATCGGGGACGCCATGAACCTGTGTGAAGCTCTTGGGCTGCAATGGGTAGACGTAATGAGGCAGGCTGTGAAGGATATCAAGGGCAGATAAAAGGAATCCCGCAGGACGTGATTCAAAGGGGAGGTTTTCGCCTCCCCTTTTTTGTTGGAATGAAAAACTTAAAAAAAGTTTCTGTTACCCTTGACTTTACACTTAAAATAAGTGATACTGTTTTTAACGAGATGGGGAAAGCCCACCGGCTCCCCCGGCTCTTTGAAAACAGACGCGACGAAGGCCGCACAGGCAGCGGGGCAAGGTAGCTCCCCAGCCGTTGCCGCAGGCCGGAGCAGACACGGCGGAAGCGTGTGGACGGACGCCGTGAAACAAAGATCAGGATGATTTCAGATTTCACACCGCCGCGCAGCGATGGGCGGCGGGGATGGAGGCTGAAACTCCCCCCCCTGACTGGCAGCGACCACAAGACGTGGTGTTTTCCATTTTGGAAATAACCACCGGTCGTTGCCGGGACTGGGGCCGCGACGGTTTGGTTTGTGCGGAAGCCAAACAAAAGGGCTGCCATCGTGGCCGGGGCCGTCGGCACTGGGCTGGCGGCCTCAAAATTTCCGGCAGGCTTTCTGAGGTTCCCCTGCCGGGGGGCCGTCGGCATCGGGCTGGCGGCTCTTGATTTTTCACGGGGCCATAGTTCAGCGGGAGAACTCCGCCTTTGCACGGCGGCAACGTGGGTTCGAGTCCCACTGGCTCCACCATTTTCGTGACGCCACGAAATTGGTCTGCGGAGGGATGGCAGAGCGGCTGATTGCGGCGGTCTTGAAAATCGCTGAAGGTTCACGCCTTCCGGGGGTTCAAATCCCCCTCCCTCCGCCATGTGTTGCTCCACAGGGCCCGCGAACTTCGTAGGCTCACCTGGAGCAGCAGGCCAGACACCCCTTCCCCTCACTGCGTATGCCTGGGGGGTGTCATGTCACGCTGCGGGCCGCTTCCATCGGGGAGGCGGCCTTAATTTTTCCACTGCTCCCTCTCCCCGTGGAGAGCCCGGCAAAAGCCGCTGATAGCCGGGCCAGCGCGACCGAAAGGCGGCCCGCCGGGCCGTGCCCGTTACGACGAAGGAAGTTACGGGCATCGACAGCAGAGCGCAACGGGGCGGCGCTTCATTCCGTCGTCAACCCCGAACAACAGCGGCAAGTGCCCGGTGGCCTACCTTCCCGCCGGGCGTCATTTTTTCTCAAGGAGTCGTCTATGTCAGAGCGCACCTTACGAGTGCAGGCCTACACGTTCGCCTGTCTGGCAGCCATCTCGGCCATCGCCGGAGCGGCTACGAGTTTCGGATACCTCGAAATGAAAGCGGCCTATCGCGCCGAACAGGCCCGCTCCAGCGCCCTGTCTGCCCAGCTCCAGAAGGCCATGACCGCACGGGATGAGGGACAGGACGAAGATCAGGCCACTGGCAGCGGCGGAGAAACTGCGGTGGCTGCCGTAAAGACGCTCGCCATCCGCAACAACAATCCCCTCAACGTCAAGACCGTAAAGGGGAGACCGTGGTTCGGGCAGATAGCCGTGGACAAGCATGGGCACGCCGTCTTCGATACGCCGGAGCACGGTATCCGGGCCGGGGCCAATGTCCTGCTCAACTACTACGCCGTACACGGGCTGGATACGCTGGAAGGCATCCTGAGCCGCTTCTGTACCGGCAACAGGGAAGAGTATGCGACGTTCCTGTCCAGGCGCTTAGGCATCCCCCCAGACGTCAAATTCGACGTACTGGCACGGCTGCCGGAGCTGCTGCACGCCATGGCCCGCTTCGAGAGCGGGCAGGAGTGGCCCCGTGAACTGTTCACAGGCTACAGCCTCGTGGCCACGGCCTACCGCAAGGGGCAACGATGATGTCCCGTCGCCTGTGCTTCGTTTACGTCGGCAAAGCAAAATACCTGAAACAAGCCCTCGCTACGTTTCGTATGCGGGGGCTTTCCACATCCAGAAGGTGAATATCCATGTGCTACAATAGCTGCCCCTGGTTCGAGCCGTGGATAGAGCGCTGCCGCAAGCCTCGCGGTGAACGCTGCTGGGAAGAGATCCAA
>NZ_JBNPNC010000006.1:0-74121 GCF_050314315.1 Desulfovibrio sp. SGI.102
CTAGCAGAGGGGTTCCCCCCTCAAACTTCCCCCTTCCCCAGCGCGCTTTCATAACAGGACATCCCTCCAGCTCATGGGAGGGCATATCCCTGTCAAAAACAAACGCGCCCGCGAGAACTCCGTCTCGCGGGCGCGTTTTATTTTTTCCGGGGAAAATATCCTCCCCCCTTCATCGGGGCGCCGGGAAGGCCTTCGTGTACCGGCAGCGACGGGAGGAGGCCCTACCCGTTGCACGATGCAGAAAGCTGCGGGCATCGACAGCAAAGATGAGGGGATTCCCCCAAAAACATCACGCTCAGCGGTCAAAAAAGCCGCTGACCGTCCCTTCTACCATCCCGGCCCCGCCAAAACCGTGGGCGTCCAGCACCTGCATGACCTGCGGCCGCAGGCCGTCAGGCAGCACGGCCGCCTGCAGGACGGGCTCCGGCGTCAGGCGCAGGCGAAAATCCCCCAGGCCGGGCAAGGCGGCCAGATCGGCCTCGGCAGCGGCCAGACGGGCCAGCAGGGCCGGTTCCGGGCTCATGCCGTAGGCCAGCCGGGTCAGCAGGCAGGGACGGGCGGCCTGCTGCGGGTCGTCCAGGCCCCAGGACGCGCCCAGATCGCGCAACTCCTGTTTGTGGAGCCCGGCCAGCGCCAGGGGCGAGAGAACGCCCGCCTCGCGCACGGCCCGCTGCCCAGGCCGGAAGGCGGTCAGATCGTCGGCATTGCTGCCGTCACAGAGGATGCGGCAACCGCCCGCGGCGGCCAGGGCGTCACGCAGACGGCGCATGAGGGCCCGCTTGCAGGCATAGCAGCGCTCCCGGCTGTTCACCGCCACTTCGGGCAGGGAAAGGGGATCGTGCCGCGCTTCCAGCAGGGGCAGCCCCTGCGCCCGGGCCCAGCGCCGCGCCGCCTCGCTCTCGGCCTGCGGCACATGCGGCCCCGTGGCGTGCAGGGCCAGCACGTCGCAGCCCGCACGCCGCAGGGCGAAACAGAGGAAACGGCTGTCCAGCCCGCCGGAAAAGGCCACGGCCAGCGGCCAGTGCCGCAGCACGGGCAGCAGGGCCTGCCAGCGGGCTTCGGGAGCTACCACGCCAGGCGGACCTTGGCGCCCTTCTCGGCCATGACTTCCTTGCACTGGCGGATGGTGTACTGCCCGTAGTGCACGATGGAAGCGATGAGCGCCGCCGAGGCACCGCCCTTGCTCACGGCATCGTACATATGTTCGGGCGCGCCCGCGCCGCCGGAAGCGATGACCGGGATGGACACGGCGTCCACGATGGCCCGGGTCAGGGTCAGTTCGTAGCCGTCACGGGTGCCGTCGGCGTCGATGGAGTTGACGCAGAGCTCGCCCGCGCCCAGTTCCTGGCATTGGCGCGCCCATTCGATGGCGTCGATGCCCATGCGACGGCGGCCGCCCTGGATGACGATCTCGTAGCCGGAGGGGATGCTCTCGCTCACGGGCACGCGCAGCACGTCCATGCCCACCACGATGGCCTGCGAGCCGAAAGCCGCCGCGCCGTCGGCCACCAGATCGGGATTGCGCACGGCCGCGGAGTTGATGGAGACCTTCTCGGCCCCGGCGTTGAGCACGGCGCGCATGTCGGCCACGGACGAGATGCCGCCGCCCACGCTGAAGGGGATGAAGATCTGCGAGGCCACGCGCTCCACCACGTCCAGGAAGATGCCGCGTTCCTCGGCCGAGGCCGTGATGTCGTAAAAGACGATCTCGTCCGCACCTTCCTCATAGTAGCGGCGGGCGCTCTCCACAGGGTCGCCGATGTCCACGTTGCCCTGGAACTTGATGCCTTTGGTCAGGCGGCCGGCGCGCACGTCCAGGCAGGGGATGACTCGTTTGCTAAGCATGGCGCACCTCGTCGCAGTAATCGTAGAAATTGCGCAGCACGGTCAGGCCGGGACGGCCGCTCTTTTCCAGATGGCACTGCACGGCCCACAGGCCGTCACGGCCGTAGACCGAGCAGAACTCCTTCCCGTAGACCGTGGTGGCCATGACCAGCTCGGGCGCGGGCTCCACATAATAGCTGTGGACGAAATAGAATTCCGCACCGGGCTCGATGCCGTGCAGCAGACGGCCCGGACGCACCACATCGAGGCTGTTCCAGCCCATATGCGGCACGGGGGCGGGGCTGCCGTCCTCTTCCTTCATATGATCGGGGAAGCGCACGCAGCGGCCGGGCACGATGCCCAGGGTGCGCACGTCGTTCTCTTCGCTGTGCTCCAGCAGGATCTGGCAGCCCAGGCAGATGCCCAGCAGGGGCTGGCCTTCGGCCACGGCACGGCGCAGCACGCTGTCCAGACCGGCGGAGGTCAGGGCCTCCATGGCCTGCCCGGCGGCGCCCACACCGGGAAAGATGATGCCCTGGGCCTGCTCCAGTTCCGCAGGATCGGCGGTGATGCGGCAGGGGATGCCCAGATGTTCCAGCGCACGGCGCACGCTGGTCTGGTTGCCTGCCTTGTATTCGAGAATGGCGAGCATGAAAAAATCCTTTGCTGCACGGTGATGGGAAAGCCTGAAATATACGCGTTTCGCCCGGCACAGGCAATGTGCCTCCGGGGGACGCGCTGCGTGACCGGGCCGCAGCCCCGGCCCTGCGGGGCCGGAGGGCCGCCGCATAGCCAAATTTATCACTATTTTATACAAAATAGTGATTAAAGTACCCTGAAAAATCACGCTTATTTTATTTTTATCTCTTTATTTTCCATAGGTTAGTAAAAAAATAAAACGTGACAAAAATATCCATATCAGTTTATTCTGCTTTTACCCCGTCGCACAACCTGTGGAGGTGGTCCATGTTCTTTCCCGTTTCCGGTATCGAGTGTCACCCCCTGGTGCCCGTCCTGGCGGCCATGGGCATCTCGTTCGTCACGTCCATGGGCGGCCTGTCGGGAGCCTTCCTGCTCCTGCCTTTCCAGATGAGCTTTCTGGGCTACACCAGCCCCGGCGTCAGCGCCACCAACCATCTTTTCAACGTGCTGGCCTGTCCCGGCGGCATCGTGCGCTATGCCCGCGAAGGGCGCCTGCTCTGGCCGCTGGCCCTGACCGTGGCCGTGGGCACCCTGCCCGGCATCGTGCTGGGCTCGCTGATCCGCGTCTACTGGCTGCCGGACGAGAGCCGCTTCAAGGTCTTTGCCGGTCTGCTGCTGCTCTGGATCTTCTGGCGCATGTTCCGCGACCTGCGCAGGCCCGCCGCGCCCGCCCGCAAGGGGGGCGGCATGGCCCGGATCCATGTGGAGCGCTGGGACCGGTCCCGCCTGGTCTTCACGTTCGGTGAGGCGCGGCACTCCGTCAGCTGCCCGCGCCTGGCGGCCCTCAGCCTGGGCATCGGCCTGGCGGGCGGCATCTACGGCATCGGCGGCGGCGCCATCCTTTCCCCCTTCCTGGTCAGTATCTTCGGCCTGCCCGTCCATGCCATCGCCGGGGCCCTGCTGCTGGGCACCTTCCTGGCCTCGCTGGCCGGAGTGCTGGGCTATGGCTTCCTGGGCCTGTTCTCCTCGCTGGACGGCATCGGCGCCGATCCCCTGCTGGGCCTGCTGCTGGGCCTGGGCGGGCTCATGGGCAGCTATCTGGGGGCGCGCTGCCAGCGCTTCGTGCCCGCGCGCCGCATCAAGTGGGGGCTGGCCCTGATCCTGCTCTTCACGTCCCTGCGCTATCTGTGGCAGGGATTCTAGCGGCCCGTACCGCCCGGCCGGCACGCCGGTATGACGCCCCGGGACAGGAGAAGTGCGTCCCGTAAGCCTCCGGCGCCCGTTTTCCCTTGCCCTGCCGCCTGAAAAAAGCCATCCTTCCGCAGTCGGGACATGGATGCCCCTGACCGGATGCCGTCGCCCTCCTCGGGGCACGCCCGGAAAGGAGGCCGCGTCCCGCCCTACCGGCAGGCAGGGGCGCCTTGCGCCCTTCTGTCCCCACAACGTGCCAGCCCGGGGAGTCCCCACCGGAGCCGTCCCCCATCGAAGGAACGTCATGAATCCCTCAGCTACCCTGCCCATCGGCATCTTTGATTCCGGCATGGGCGGCCTGACCGTGCTCAAAGCCATCTCCGGCCGCCTGCCCGGCGAGAACCTGCTCTACCTTGGTGATACGGCCCGCCTGCCCTACGGCACCAAAAGCCGCGACACCATCATCCGCTACACGCTCAAGGCTGCAGGACGCCTGGTGGACGAAGGCGTCAAGATGCTGGTGGTGGCCTGCAATACCGCCACCTCCGCCGCCCTGCCGGAACTGCGCGAACACTTCGCGCCCCTGCCCGTCCTCGGGGTCGTGCGCCCCGGTGCCGAGGCCGCCGTGGCCGCCAGCCGCAACAAGCGTATCGTGGTCATCGCCACCGAAGCCACCATCGCCGGCGGCGCCTACCAGCAGGCCATCGCCTCCCTGTGCCCCGAGGCCCGCGTCCAGGGCAGGGCCTGCACCCTTTTCGTGCCCCTGGCCGAGGAAGGCTGGATGGACGGCCCCATCGTCGAGGGCATCGCCAGCCGCTATCTGGGCGACCTGTTCTCCCCGGGACGGCCCGACAGGCCCGACACCCTGGTGCTGGGCTGCACGCACTTCCCCCTGTTCCGCGAAGCCCTGCGCCATGTGGTAGGCGATGACGTGCGCATCGTGGATTCGGCCGAGACCGCCGCTGTGGCCGTGGAGAACCGCCTGCGCGAGCTGGGTCTGCTGCGCGGGGAAGACGCCCCGGGCTCCCACCGCTTCATGACCACGGACAACGTGCTGCGCTTCATCCGCACCGGCAGCCTTTTCCTGGGGCACCCGCTCAAAAGCGCCGAAGTCAGCCTGGTGGACCTTTCCTGACCATCCGCTGATGCGTCCCGGGGCCGCCTCGCCCGAAAGCAATGCGAAAAGTATGCCCGAAAAGGCTCTGATGCCCGGAAAACTTTGATATATGGGCATTTTCCATTGACACGGGCCAAGCCCATAACGTATGGATGCCCTGTCTGGCCTACAGATTGAAACCCGAAACTCTTTTTTTGGAGTATAACGATGACCAAAGCTGAGCTTGTTGAAAAGATCCATGCCAAGGCCGGCCTGCCCACCAAAGCCAAGGCCGAAGAAGCCCTCGACGCCGTCGTGGCTGCTCTGCGCGAAGCCCTCGCTTCCGGCGAATCCGTGACCTTCACCGGTTTCGGCAGCTTCAGGGTGGTTGAGCGCGCCGCCCGCAAGGGTCGCAATCCCCGCACCGGCAAGGAAATCACCATCCCTGCCAGCAGGGTTGCCAAGTTCACCCCCGGCAAGGGCCTGAAGGACGCCATCAAGTAGTATTTCGCTCAGCGGATCCGGCGGCGTCCTCTTCCGGAGGGCGCCGCTTTTTTTATGGTCCGCCGGGCTCTCCGGCAGCTTGCCCTTTGCGCTCCGGGCCCAAAAGTGCTATATGCTTCTGGCTGTTCTGACGGGCAGGCCCTGCGCCGTGGCCCGACAGCCCGCAGACGAAGCACCGTCCCCGGCCATGATCGCCGCCCTCAGGGGGCTCAGGTGACGGCGCGGTCTGCTCCGCACGGAGGGGTGGCAGAGTGGTTGATTGCGGCGGTCTTGAAAACCGCTGAAGGTTCACGCCTTCCGGGGGTTCAAATCCCTCCCCCTCCGCCAAACTAAAGTTCACTAAAGTTCGTAGAAGTCCGCAAAGCCTTGAGCTGCGCGGACTTTCTTCGTTTTTGAGGTTCGTTGAAGTCCGCCAAGGTTCATAGACAGCCGCGAAAAGAGGGGGTACTTTTGTGGGGTATCTGAAAAAACATACCCCCTGTGAAACTAGGAGTACCCCCAATGCCCAAGAAACTGACGGATACCGCCATCAGGACGGCGAAGCCCAAGGAAAAGCCGTACAAGATGGCGGATGGTGACGGGCTGTATGTGCTGGTCAATCCAGGCGGCGGCAAGCTTTGGCGTCTCAAGTACCGCTTTGAGGGGAAGGAACGTCTCTTTGCCATCGGCGTCTATCCTGCCGTTTCCCTCAAGGAGGCGCGGGCCCGGGCGGTCACGGCAAAGGAAATGATCGCACGCGGCATAGACCCCTGTGCCGCACGCAAGGCAGCCAAGGCGGAAGCCCTCGCCAAGAGCCTGACCTTTGAAGTGGTGGCGCGGGAATGGCACAAGAAGAAGCTGGCGGGCTGGACGCCCAACCATGCCCGGCAGATCATCCGGCGACTGGAGACGCTGGCCTTTCCTGATCTTGGCAGCAGGCCCATTGCCGAGCTGGGGGCACCGGACTTTCTGGCTGTGCTGGGCAAGGTGGAGCGGCAAGGCCACCTGGAAACCGCTCGCCGCCTCGCGCAGATATGCGGACAGGTCACACGCTACGCCCGCCTTGCCGGGATGATCGTCGCAGATCCTGCAAGCCATCTGACCGAAGCCCTGACCACAAAGCCGGTGCGCCACCATGCCGCCATCACCGAACCGCAGGAGATCGGCGCCCTGCTCCGGGCCATAGATGACTATCCGGGGGACGTGTCCGTTTCCTTCGCCCTGAAGATCATGCCGTATGTCTTTGTCCGCTCCAGCGAGCTGCGGCGGGCCTCCTGGACGGAAATCGACCTGGACAAAGCGGAATGGCTGATACCTGCCGAACGCATGAAGATGCGGCGGCCCCACCTTGTTCCGCTTGCCCGGCAAGTGGTGGAGATGTTCCGCTCCCTGTACGCCATCACCGGCAACAGAGAGCTTGTCTTCCCCGGTACGGCCTCCGCAACACGCTGCATATCGGACGTTGGCCTGCTCAACGCCCTGCGCCGTCTGGGCTATGGCCGGGATGAAATGACCGTCCACGGCTTCCGCAGCATGGCCTCTACCCGGCTGAATGAAATGGGCTACCGCCCTGACGTGATCGAAGCCCAGCTTGCCCATGCTGAAAAGAACAGCGTGAGAGATGCCTACAACCGCGCCCAGTATGTGGAAGAGCGCCGCCGCATGATACAGGAGTGGGCCGACTACCTGGACAGCCTGCGGGACGGTGAAGGGGGTAACGAATAATGAGCCCCTGCCCTTGCCGGTGAATTGCCTACCTTGGCCGTTTTGGAGGTGTAAAAGGTGTAAAGGTGTAAGCGCCCTACAGCCACAAGGGTTTGCGGCTTACACCTTTCGGATTACACCTTTTTTGAAGGTGTAAAGGTGTAAGCGCAGGGCTTGTAATAGTGCAACCATTGCTCTATTATGGCGGCATGCCCACATTGAAACGCTTCCCATCCTTCAAGATCGAGATCCGTTACCGCGACCACCTGCCGCCCCATGTGCATGTTTTGTCCAGAGATCGGCGGGAAGTCCTGGTAGAGCTGGAGACGCTGGCCATTACCGGTAATATCCCCCGGCATGACCTTGCCGAGGTCCTGACATGGATCGCGGACAACAGGGGGGAGCTGATGACGATATGGAGGAACTACCACCCATGAGCAGATTTTTCTTTCCCGAATTGCAGGGGGTGGAGGCGCTGGCCCCCTATCGCCTGCGGACGCGCTGGAGCACCGGCGAAGTGCTGGACGTGGACGTGTCCGGGATACTCCACAGCCTGCCGGAGCTTGCCCCCCTGCTGGAGCCGGAGACCTTCGCCCTGGTGCATGTGGGGGAATGGGGCGGCACGGTGGAATGGTTTGACAGCGAGCTGGGCGCGGATAACGTCTATGCCTGGGCAAAGGAGCAGGCCGGGCAGCCAAGCCATGAGATGCTGGCGGCATGGATGAGGCGCAACGGCCTTTCCCTGACTACCGCCGCCGCTGCCCTGGGCATGAGCCGCCGCATGGTCTCCTATTACCGCACGGCCCGGAAGCCCATCCCCCGGCATGTGTGGCTGGCCTGTCTTGGATGGGAGGCGGCGGGATGCAAGGACGGCCTGCCCCTCTCCTTGCCGGGAAAGGTGGCCTGAGTTGCTGCCCTGATATTGAGCAATGTTGAACCGTGGCGGCCCGCCAGGGTGTGAATCCGTTTCACCCCCTTCCATTTTTCGGGGCTGAGAGGCGGCCCACCTCTGCCCGGCAAAAGGATCTGCGCAATATGCAGCCCCTTGGGCACTGCGCCCAACTTTGGGCTCAGTGAGTCGCCCACAGATCTGAATGCGTTGGCTATGCTCCGGGCATTGCTTGCGGGATGCTCCGGCATCGTGGGGGCATAGTCCGATTATGGCCCTGAGCTGAAATATCAGCGCAGCGGCCTTGAGGATAACCGGCCCAACTTTGGGGGCTACGGCAGGCCGCTGCGGTGATGGGCCGTAGCTGGATTTGTTGGACTTTTCCCCGGCTAGGCATGGCGTCATGAACCATGCCGGGGAGCAGTAACGCGAATCAGTCAAGGCGCGACACACGTTTGACCATAGACATGCACCAACGTATATTTAAGCACAATCCGCACAGAGGGGAGACAGTCTTAACAAAAGAGGTGCATTATCTTTTATGGACGGTGTTGTGTGTTTTGATGCTGAGAAAATCAAATTAGGCCTTTCAAAAGCCGCTGTGCACTTTGATGCCGGTACCCAATTAAAAATTTTCGATCTTCTTTGGGGCCGCCAGAGACCGCCAAAGCTCAAGCGGCCCTATATCCCGCCAACGCAATTCACTCATGCCCCAAGGCGAATGGGGCGCAATCCCAGGCGAAGGAATGCCGCACGTCCTGCGACATGCGGCAAGGATGATTCGCCTGGTGATGATGTTCCTCATGCCGTGTACCACGGCTGTACATTCAACATCGTCAATTCTGACCCCGCCCTTGCCGGTGAGCTTGCCGCCATGAAAGCGGAACTTGAGCAGGCCCGGCAAGAGAAGGCCGCCTTGCAAGCTGAGCTGGAGAAGATCCGGCATGGCCAAGAGCCAGCCGATCTTGAAAAGCACGGCCTTTGCGGGCGCATCATCATGTGGCGGAGCGAAGGAAAGACGGAGGAGGAGATAGCGGCCATCCTATCCGATGCCGGCAAGTGGTGTTCCGCTGCCCAGATCGGGGCGCTGCTGTATCTCAAGGAAGGACGCGTTTCCAAAGACGCCATGCAGAAGCATGGGCAACGCCTCTTGGGCACGGCCTGACATCCCCAGAATCCCCAAAAGGAACCAGCATGGACAACACGTTTCACTTTCTGATGTACCGGGCTGCGGATCAGGATGTTTCAATCAATGCCGTTATCCGTGATGAAACCATCTGGCTAACGCAGAAGGCCATGGCCGATCTGTTTGGCGTACAATCGCCATCCATCAGCAAGCATCTAAAGAACATCTTTGCAGAGGGGGAATTGGATGAAAAAGTGGTTGTTTCCAAAATGGAAATAACCACTCACCACGGGGCACTTCCTGACAAGACCCAAACGAGAGAGGCCTTTTGCTACAACCTGGACGCCATTATATCCGTTGGCTATCGGGTGAACTCTCGCCGGGCTACCCAGTTCCGTATCTGGGCTACCGGAGTGCTCAAGGAGTACATGATCAAAGGCTTTGCCATGGATGACGAACGCCTCAAACAGGGACGGACGGCTTTTGGCAAAGACTACTTCCGGGAACTGCTGGAGCGTGTCCGCTCCATCCGAGCCAGTGAACGCCGCATATGGCAGCAAATCACAGATGTTTTTGCGGAATGCAGCCTAGACTATGACCGGCACGCGCAGGTGACACGTCAATTCTATTCTATGGTGCAGAACAAGTTCCACTATGCCATCACCGGCCAGACATCTGCTGAGATCATCTATACCGGCGCTGATCGGACCAAAGAGCATATGGGGTTGACCACTTGGAAGAATGCCCCGGATGGGCGTATCCTGAAGTCCGACGTGACCATTGCCAAGAACTATCTGACAGAACAGCAGATCAAACAGCTTGAAAGGGCGGTCTCCGGTTACTTTGATTATATCGAAGACCTCATAGAACGGGAAAACACGTTCACCATGGAAGAGTTTGCGGCCAGCATAAACGAGTTCCTCACCTTCCGGCGCTACAAAATCCTGCCGGACAAGGGCAGAATATCCAGAGAACAGGCCGTTACCAAAGCTGAAACAGAATATGCCGTCTTCAACAGGACGCAACAGATCACGTCTGACTTTGACAGGGAAGTGCGCAAGATGCTGAAGCAATCATAGGACCCCCTGCCCGTTGTCCTGGGCAGGACAGGCATTTGTCCCACCCTGTCCTACCTTGTGTCCTACCATACTGCCTCTTGTAACCTCCGGGAAAGTCCAATTTCATCCCCGGAGGTTTTTTCATGCCCGCTACTGTCCAAAGCTCCCCCGCCCCTGTCCTGCCGGAAACCGGATTTCTGCGCCTGGCCGATGTGCTGCGGTTCGTCCCTGTCTGCCGGACTGCCTGGTACAACGGTGTGAAGTCCGGGCTGTTTCCCCAGCCCGTGGCCCTGGGCAAGCGTGCCCGCGGCTACCGCGTGGAGGATGTGCGTGCCCTGATCGACCGTCTCAATGCCGGACAGGGGGCGTAGCATGACCCAAAAGAAAAGCCCCCGATGCTTGGCGGCGGTGGGGGCAGATCAGAAAGGCGGCAAGGAGTTTCTTGCTTCCTCTGATCTTGCCACACCTGCCCACCCCGCACAAGCCGAATGCTGCGCCAATTGCCAGTTTTTCCGCCGCGTGGCCCTGGCCTCCAGCCATGATCGCAAGCTCTGCATGATGACCGGTTCAAAGCTCACCACCGCCGCCGGGTGGTGTGACCTGTTCGCGCCCGGCAAGTGGGAAGAGACCTGGGCCGATCCTGCACCGGCCCCCCGTCAAAGCTGGCTCTGCCGTGTCTATAGGCATGGCATCGTGCCGTCCTTCCGGGCCGCCGTCATCGGCCTTGTGGGATGCCGTTCCCATTACCTGCCGGACGGTCGCGGCTGGCCTGTCCTCTGCCCCGGCTTCAAGGTGAAGGAGGGCTGCCATGTTGCGTAGCAACACCGCTGAACGTCTGCGGGCCTTGACGCATGCCCTTGTTTCCGGCATGGTTGAGGCCCCTAACAACACAAGGCGTAACCGTCGCCTTTGCCGTGCCCCACACGGTGAAAAGAGCGGTCTTTTTTGTTTCGTCAGCATTCCCGCTACAGGTGCATCCTGTGAGCGGCGCTACATATCGACGGGACACGTCCAGTATCCGCGAGGACTGGCGGCCTTGTGTTGGCCGGGGAGCGTGTCCCGTCTTTTTTTGTACCCTCAATCCCTCAAACAACACAGGTGCTCCATGCATTCCATCCCCCTTTTCCGCTCCGCGTCCTGCGGTGGCCGTGCGTCCCTGTCCTTCCTTCTTCGCAAGCTGGCCCGTGCCGGTGAGACCGCAGCCCTGGTGGCCCTGCTGGGCACGCCGCTGTCCACGTCGGCCCGTGTGCGCTGGGCCATGCTCGGCCATGTCCTGACCGTGGTGGAGGTGCGCCATGCTGCGTAGTTCCCTTCCTACCCTGATGACCGAAGACCAGTTGTCCGCCGTCAAGGCGGCCCTGACCGCCGCCGCTGCCAGCAATCCTTGCGGCGAAGAACAGGCGGCCCGCTATGAGATGCTTCTCGATGAACTGCTGGAGGAATGGGGGGCCACCTCCCTGCGCCAGTTGCCCGCCGCCAGCTTCCGGCATGTGCTGAACTGGTGCGCCCAGCGATCCTTGCCGGATGAACGCGGCAAGCTGGAGCGCCACGCACAAGCCGCCCTGGATGACCTGAAGGCGGCGGCCCATGCCCTTCATGAGTACCGGGACGCCCTGCGTGGTGTGCGGACCGTGGCCGGTGAGCTGCTGCCCCTGCTCATGGGACGCCTGTCCCTGCCGGGTAATGCGGGCGGTCTGCTGGTGGATGCTTTGGACGGTGAACTTGCCGCCCTGGATCGCGAGCTGGTGGCAACCAAAGACCGGGGAACCGGCATGGCCCTGGGCCTGCTGCGGCTGGCCCGTGGTCTGGATCAGCAGGAGGTGCGCGAATGAGTGACGACATTTTGAACGCCTTCACGGAAAGCCTGCGCGCCGCCGGGCTGGTGGTGGAGCACGTCCGGACGGACGGCCACCTGCACCGCTGCGGCACCACGGACAGACCGCGCGGCACGGACGGGGCCTACCGCATCCATCTGGACGCCCCGGCCTGCTGCTGGTGGAAGAACTGGCGGACCGGTGATGAAGGATCACACACGACCAAGCCGGAAAAAGACCTTACCCCTGCCGAGCGCAAGGCCCTGCGGGAGCGCATCGCCGCCGCCCGGAAGGAGGCCGAAGAGGAACAGGCCACGCGCTGGGCCGCGTCTGCCAAGCTGGCCCGGACCATTTGGGATGCGGCGGGCAGTGCATCGGATGCACACCCCTACTTGCAACGGAAAGGCGTCCCTGCCCTTGCCGGTATCCGGCAACGTGAATGGCGGGGCGTAACGGAGCTTCTGCTGCCCGTTCTGGATGCATCCGGCCAACTGGTGAGCTTGCAGTTCATCTTGCCGGAAAAGCCTGCTGAGGGGGCGGACAAGCGCTTTCTGAAGGGTGGCAGGACGGCGGGTGGCTACTGCCCCATCCCGGCAAAGGACGGGAGCAAGGACGCCCCCCTGCTCATAGCGGAGGGCTACGCCACCGCTGCAAGCCTGCACCTTGCCACGGGCCACGCCTGCCTTGTGGCGTTCAATGCCGGGAACCTCCTGCCCGTGGCCCGCATGGCCCGGGACAAGTACCCCGACAGGGAGATCATCCTTTGCGCCGACAACGATTGTGGCGGCGGTGGGGACAGAAACCCCGGTGTGGAGGCGGCAACCAGGGCAGCGCAAGCCATCGGTGGCACGCTGGCCGTCTGCCCCGCCCTGGACGGCAGTAAGGCGGACTTCAACGACCTGCACACGGCCCGGAGCCTTGAAGCGGTGCGCAGGGTGATAGAGGAGGCCCGCCGGAAAACCTTCGCCGTCCATCTGCCAGAAGGCTTTTTCATCCGGGAAACCGGCAAGCATCCGGGCCTGTTCAAGGTGGAGACGAAGGGGGATGATAGCTTTGACCTGCGCATAGGGCCGCCGCTGCGGATCATCGGCAAGACCTTTGATGACGTGTGGGAGAACTGGGGCACGCTCATGACCTGGAAAGACCCGGCCGGGACGGAACACCGCTGGGCATTGCCGGATGACCTGTTGCAGGGACAGGGGCGCGAGTATGCCCAGATCCTTGCGCGTGGCGGCTACTCCATCGCCCCCGGACAGGCGGCCAAGTTCGCCGCATTCATCCAGGGCGTGCGGACGGATCGCTTTGTGACCTGCGTTCAGCGCATCGGCTGGCATTCCGATGCCTATGTCATGCCTGACGTAGCCTATGGCGTCCCTGCGGATACCGTCGTGCTCCAGTCCGCCCGGCATGCGAAGATGTTCAGGACGGGCGGCATGCTGGATGGCTGGCGCGAGATCCCCGGCCTGTGCGCGGGCAATTCCCGTCTTGTCTTCGCGCGGTGCCTCGCCTTTGCCGGGCCCCTGCTGCGCCTGTCCGGCATGGAGGGGGGCGGCTTCAGCTTTGAGGGCGGCTCATCCTCCGGCAAGACCACGGCCTTGCAAATAGCCGCTTCCATCTGGGGCGGGCCGGAGCATGTGCGCTCATGGAGGACGACGGACAACGCGCTGGAAGGCGTGGCGGCGCTCCACAATGACAACGTGCTGATCCTGGACGAGGTGGGGCAGGTGGGGGCGGCGGCGCTGTCTGAGGCCGCCTACATGCTGGCAAACGGACAATCCAAGGGCCGCGCCGCCCGCGACGGTACACCCCGCGCCCTGCTGACGTGGCGGCTGCTCTTCCTGTCATCCGGTGAGCTGGGGCTTGCGGACAAGCTTGCGGAGAACGGTCTGAAGTCCAGAGGCGGCCAGGAAGTGCGCTTTGTGGGCCTGCCCGTGGACAAGGCCATGCTGACGGATTTTCACGGCCTGCCGGACGCCGGGGCCGTTGCCGACCGCCTCAAGATGCTTTGCGCCGAACACTACGGACATGCCGGGCGGGCCTTCCTGCAATGGCTGTGCGCCCATCGTGAGGAAACCGGCAAGGATATACAGGCCAGCATCCCCCTGATCGTGGACAGTATTTGCCCGCCGGACGCCACGGAACAGGTGCGACGGGTGGCAAAGCGCTTCGCTCTTGTCCTTGCCGGTGGCCTGGCCGCCCAACGGGCCGGGCTGCTGCCCCCTGATATGGAGATCTTGCCCCACGTCCAGAGCTGCCTTGACGACTGGCTTGAGGCCAGGGGCGGGGCCGGAGCCGCTGAAGATGCCGCCATCCTTGCGGCGGTGCGTCTGTTCATCGAGCAGCACGGGGCAAGCCGCTTCCAGGACATGGACACCAACGTCGCCACCTGTATCAATCGTGTTGGTTTCCGGCAAAAGAGGGCGGACGGCATGACGGAGTACCTGATCCTGCCGGAGCCCTTCCGGGCAGAGGTGGTCAAGGGCTACTCCCCACGCCGGGCCGCCGCCGTGCTGCGTGATGCCGGATGGCTGCGCAGGAACGGCAACAAAAACTCCGCTGTCTGTACGCTTCCTGATATGGGACAGCGGCGCGTATACGCTGTCACCTTGCCGGAAGATCGAGAAAACGAGGATGCGTAAACCTGCCCCGCCGTTTTCCGGCGTGTAAGACGTGTAAAGGTGAAAAATCCTACATCCATAAGAGTTTGCGGGCAAATACCCTACTTACACCTTGCTTACACCTTTACACCTTTTACACCTTCAAAACGGTCTAGGTAAGGGCAGCACTGAAAAGGACGTACCGAAGGAGGCACGGACATGGAGACCATGAACGATACCATATATCCGGGGCAGGAGTTTTTCCGCATCGTCCACGAGGGGGAGCGGGCCGGGCTGTACAGGGTGGAGGTGCTGGCGACCGGCAAGGAAGAGGCAACGCTGCTGGGGGCGCCCCTCATAGTGAAGGTGGTGGCCGATGCAGCAGTGGACGGCAGGGCGCTGGCTATGGAGTGGCTGGATCCCAACGGCACACGGCACACACTCACCTTGCCGGAAAAGATGCTTGGCGGACGGCGGATCAGGCCCATCGTCAGGCGGATGGTTCGCGGCGGGTGGCGGTGCTTCCTGCTGGGGAGAGAATCCATATTGATGTTCTCCCGCTTCCTGGTGGCGGCATGGAACACGGAACGGGGGGCGGGCGGCCATGCGTGAAGGCCTGTTCGACGCGGTGCTTGCCTCCCTTCATGACAGGGGGCGGGACCTTCAAAAAACCTCATGTACACGGCAGGGGGAGCAGCCGCCACAAGGGCATCCATGGCCGGTACTGCACGAGCTGAACGAGACATACCAGGTGGGGGCGCTGCCTGCCGATGATGACAGCGGTCTTGTCCTCTATCCGGCGGCGGGCCTGCTGCGATCCGAGAAGCTGGCGGCCCTGCGCTATGCCCGGAACAATATTGAGGCCCTGCTGCATAATCTGGCTCTGGAGCATCTGCCCCGGCAAGTGTGGCTGGCTGTACCTGATACATCCAAAGGGGGGCGGCGGTGCGCGTGATTGTGGATAGCAGGGAACAGGCTCCCTTTCCCTTCCGGGGGCCGCGCTATGAAGGCGTGACGGTGGAGGTGGGAGCCCTGAGCGTTGGCGACTATTCCCTTGCCGGGCTTGCTGACAGGGTGGCGGTGGAGCGCAAGAGCCTGCCGGATCTTGTCATGTGCCTGGGCAGGGAGCGGGAACGCTTTGAACGTGAGCTTGCCAGAGGGGCGGCACTGGACGCCTTCTGTGTGGTGGTGGAAGCGAGCTGGGCCGATCTGGCCGGGGGGCAGTACCGCAGCAGGATGAACCCGCATGCGGCCTGCCAGAGCGTGGCGGCATTCATGGGGCGCTACCGCTTGCCCTTCCTCTTTGCCGGAAGCCGCCCCGCCGCCGAATACTGCACATGGTCTTTCCTCCGGCAATATCTTGAGGGGGCCCGGAAGAGGTTGGCCGCCATCGTGAAAGCCCATGACGCGGCTTAAAAGTCAACGGCTTGTCAACGGTGTTGACCTCAAAAAAAGGAGGGGCGGGATGCACGGCAAGGCGGTTCGAAGCAAGTCGGAAGCAAGAAGTATTGATGACCTGTGGGCCAACATCAGACGGCTTACGGCACAGGAAGAACGCGAGGTACCGCCGCCCCCGCCCCGTACCTTGCCGGGCCAGACATGAGGCGCCAAGACCAGGGCCGGGACGCCCTGCAAGAGGAAAGACCTGTACGGCAATGGACGGTGCCGCCTGCATGGCGGGCTCTCCACCGGGCCAAAGACCGAAGAGGGAAAGCGGCGCTCCGCTGCCAACGGGAAATGTCCCAAGCGGAAGCGCAGGATAGATAGGGGAAAGCCAAGCCCATGAGTGGGGTGGGAAAAGTTGGTATCGGCAGCCAGAGGAGCAGGGAGCAAACGCAATACCTGCCGGAGAAGAAAACCTTGCCGGCGGCGGTGATACGGAAGACGGCAATGCAAACGCAAGACCTGAACGCAAGAGATCAAGGGGCGTCCAAACTGTGGACACCCTGAGACAGCCCCAGAGGGCAACAACGGGCCGGATGCTATGAAGCGTCCGGCTTTCTTTGTTTCAAGGCTCTACGGGGCCATTGCGGGCCATGACGGACTGGAAGGGACAACGAAAGACAGGACGGGCAATCATCCGGCAAGCACGGACAACTTGGGGCCTGCCCGGATCAGTCGGGATATTTCGGGACAAGCCGGGATGATCCAGGACGGGCGGGGATCATGGCGGACAGCCAGGGGCCGGGGGAGACAATGACCGGCAAGGAGAGAGGATACCCTATGCATACGGTATCCATACCCATCCATGCCCTTCAATCGTGCTACTGTACTGTTACACCTTCCGGCAAAACTGAATTCAAAAACAAAGCTTTCCACCATTTCATACTAAAATACTAGGTATCATAATTCCAATAGGTTATAGAAAATTCTTTCCCCTTGCCGGTCGCTTCTTTTGAGCTGATGTACCCCTGCTGATACGGGTGATTTTTGGGTAAACGTGGCACGCTGTCCCTGCCGGGCAGGAAGGGTAGCAAATGAAATGCGACCCTTGTAGCCAACGTCGGGACGGTAACGCCACCAAATTTGGTTGCGTTGACCTGATCCGGCATGTGGGCTGTTGGTCGCGGTGATGGCAGCAGGGGGCTACCTCAAAAAAAAGCCCTTCCTCTTGCCGGACATTCCCCCGGATGTTATGCATGGCCCATGCCATAAGCAGGGCAAAAAGGGGCAGCAAAATTTTTTGGGGGTACATTTGGGGGTATGAGGCATTTTGCTGCACACAATAAGATAGTATTTTCAGCATGTTATTATGTAAGATAGTATCCCTCCCCCGCCACGTGCTGACACGAGGGCGTCCTGCTTCCGGCAGGGCGCCCTTTTTTCATTATCCCGGCCACGCCGGGAAAACTTCGCTTGCTGAAGATGGCCGGATGGCCGCGATGCCCGCGCCCCATCCCGGCCAAGGAGACGCTATGGAACACAAGACCCTTGTAGATGCCGTGGTCACAGCCGAATGGGAAATGTTCAGCAATGTGCAGAACGTGGGCGGCAAGGCCTCCTGCCAGATGGATCCCAAGACCTTCCGCATCATGCGTTCCAGCCAGATGGACAACTGGGACGACGAACTGCTGGGCAGCTATCTGGAAGACCTGCTGAATGCCCGCCTGGAAGGCCGCAACCTGGTCACGGAAAAATACGCCCGCATGATGGAATCCACCTTCCCCGAAGAATATGCCCAGCTGGCCGACAGCCTGCCGCCGCTGGATCCTGAGGCCATGGCCCAGGTGGACGACATCGTGGCCGCCCATGTGGCCTGGAAGGAAGACCTCGACAGCCGCTTCCCCTCGCTGGCTGACAGGGGCCGCCCCCTGCGCAGCCGTGACGACCGTCCGGGCTGGGTCTCCATGGAGACCTACCTGCGCGCGGAACTGCGCACCTATTCCCCCAAAACTATCGCTCTCTATCATCGGGCCACCATGGAACGTCTGCGCAAGGGCGAAAGCGAAGCCGAACAAAACCTGCTCCATCAGGTGCAGCAGTACGGCTTCGAGGACATCGAGAGCGCGGAAAAGCATTTCAGCGCCCGTCGCTGAGGCCACCGACAGCGCCTGACGTCGCCCCGCCGGGAGCCGTCCCGACGATGCGCTTTCGGCAGGGGCACTGCCGCTCTTGAAAAGGCTGCGCCTTCAAAGCCCCGGGAGGAACAGGCTCCGGCCTCCCCCCTGGGGATGGGCATCTGCCCGGCGAACCTCTTGGACTTGCCGGGGCTCGCCATGAGGGCTGAAAATCAAAAGAGCCACCCGTATGGGTGGCTCTTTTGATTTGTATGACCGGTACAGAAACAGAGGCCGCAAAAACGAAAAGGGATGCTTCCGAAGAAGCATCCCTTTCCTCTCTTTTCGGGGAAAAAACGGACGGCGGCTAGGCGTTGGCAGCCTTGAGCATTTCTTCCACCATGGCAAGGCTGGTCGCGTTCCGGGCATCCATGCCGCACAGACCGCGCACAGCCAGCATCAGCAGAGTAATGGGCATGCGCACTTCAGCTTTGCCGTTATGGATGATGCAGGTCTGGTCCTGCACCTTCAGGCGATAAGCCCGGCGGCTGTGTTCTTCCGCCCCGGTGCGCATGATGTAGTAGATCTGGTCCTTGTTCTCCGTCACATACAGCTTCTGGCGGCACAGCACGCCATGCTCCTCGTCATACCAGGAACACTCGGAGGAAAGGCTTCCACGAAAGCGCATGTCCTCGCCATTATCGTGCTTGAGGCTGATATTTTCCAGCGTATCCTGCATGGCACCCTCCCCTTGAGCTGCAGCGTGACGGCAGCCACAGCGACAAAGCAGCAAGGCCAGCACGACACCGGCTGACCCTAGCATCGCAAGAAAAGCTTTGTCAATCCCGCCTCCCGGCGGCTCCAGCCCGTCATTTGCGGGGATCGGGCAGCTCCATGCCCAGGAAGCGGGCATAGCAGCGGGCCACGGCCGATTCGGGATCCATGAGCCCCAGACTGGCCCCGGAAGGCGCGGGGACCTCTTCCTTCGGACGCCCGGCGGAGCGCTCCAGCACCGGGCTGGGCGCATCCAGATCCTGATGGTCCAGCATCAGGGAGACCTTCACCGCCGTGAAGAAATCCTCCTGCAGGAACTCATTGACCCGGCGCACGATCTCCGGCCCCATATAATAGAGCTCCTGCAGCAGCACGGCGTCTTCGGCGCCGATAAGCAGCTTGTCGTCATGGTGGCCCAGCGGACGGGCCAATGGCGCCAGATCCGGCCCCAGCACGGCATCCCAGCTGCGCCACAAGCGGCTCAGCTTCGCCTGCTCCGGGGACGCGCCCAGAGAGATGAAAACCTTTTCCAGCACGCTCCCTGTCCGTGCCGGGCCGTGCCATTCCTCGAAGCGGGCCTCGTGCCCGGGTTCGGTGCTGCGCCGCCGCGTGATCCACGCCCGCGGGCGCGGGGCCTCCGCTGCGTCGGCCTGTGCCTTCTTTGCTGTCCGGCGTTTCCTCCCGCCCGTATCCGTCGGCGGCGGCAGCACGACCAGCGAGTCTTTGCGCCGTGCCGCCCGGTCTTCCTCCGCTTCCAGCCCGGCATCGAAACGGGACTGCATGTCCGCGGCCCACTGCCGGAACGCGGCCTCGCGCCGCCCCATGCCTGTCCCGGAAGACGGTACAGGACAAGGGGCCCCGGCTACAGGGGACGCTGCGGGCCGGGCAGTCCCGTTTGCCTCCCCTTCTGCGCGGTGTCCGGCAGATGCGGAAGAAACAGCCCCCGGTACGGGAGCAGGGCTTCCCTCCGGCATGCGCACATCTCCAAGGGGTACGGCTGGTGACGCTCCCCCCTGTCCTCCGGCCCTCGGCACGGGAGCGTTCCCGCTGCCGGCTACCGGCGCTGCTGTCGTGCCGCCCCCACGGCGGCGCCCGGGTGAGCTTTTGCCCTCTGCAGGTGTGGCTTCGGGGGCGGGAGCAACAGGAGTCGCCGCAGCAAAGGGGGCCGCTGCCGGTACGGGCTCAGGAAAAGAAGCGGCCGGGACCGTCTCCGTACCACGGGCCGCCGTCCGGGCGGACGACGCTTCCCTATCCGGAGGAGCGGGGAAATCATCCCAATCATCGTCCCCGGGCAGCACCACCAGACCGCCGCCCGATGACGACAGGCCGTATTCCGCAGCCAGACGATCCGCTTCGGCAGCCAGTGCCGCCGCATCCATGGGTCGTTCCGCAGGCTGTCGCTCCGGTACCGGCGCTGTGGTCGGACCGGCTTCCCCCGCGGATGCGGGCGTGGTTGCAACAGCCTTCTTGCGGCCGCGCCCGCCGGATGCGGCTGGATGCCCCACGCGGGAAACAGCTCTCCGCCCTGCGGCAGGCTGGGGCAGCCCCGCATCAGGCACAGCGGCCTCCGCATCAGCTGCATGCCGGACAGCGAAAGATCCCTCTGACGGTGGGGCCATCTGTGCGACAGCCTCGGCCACGGGAACCGGCCCGTCCTCGGCCACAGGTGCAGCCTTCGGACTGCCCGCACGACGACGTTTGGGGGAGCTTTTTGCCGCCGCAGGTGTGGCTTCGGGGGCGGGGGCAACAGGAGCCGCCGCAGCGAAGGGCGCCGCTGACGGTACGGATTCAGGAAAAGCAACGGCCGGGACCGTCTCCGTACCACGGGCCGCCGTCCGGGCGGACGACGCTTCCCTATCCGGAGGAGCGGGAAAATCATCCCAGTCATCGTCCCCGGGCAGCACCACCAGACCGCCGCCCGATGACGACAGACCGTATTCCGCAGCCAGACGATCCGCCTCGGCAGCCAGTGCCGCCGCATCCATGGGACGTTCCGCAGGCTGTTGCTCCGGTACCGGCGCTGTGGTCGGACCGGCTTCTCCTGCGGATGCGGGAGTGGTCGCAGCAGCCTTCTTGCGGTCGCGCCCGCCGGAAGTGGGGGCACGCCCGGCACGGGAGACGGCTCTCCGCCGTGCGCCGGAGTGAGGCTGATCCTCTCCCGGCACGGATGCTGCCGCCTCCACAGCGGACTGGCCAGCAGAAGACTTCACTACCGGTGGTGAGGCCTCCTGTGCGACAGACCCGAACGCGGGAGCCGGCTCGGTAGCGGGAACTGCCCCGGTATCGGTCACCGGCGCGGCCTTCGTGCCGCTCGCACGACGACGCCGGGCAGTCGTCTTTTTCGGAGGGATGGCAGGTTCCGGCGGTACCGCGGCCGCGGTCGTCTCGGCGGGCGGGATCACCGGAGGGATTTCCGGGAGCGCGGCTTTGGTGGCGGCAACGCCCTGCGATGCATCTTCCTGTGGGACGGCGTCCGCCGCTTCCCGGGGAGCCCTGTCCGGCGCAGATCTCTTTTTCCGCCCGCCGTTCCGCTCGCGGGAAGACGCCGAGCCTGCCGCCTGCCGTTCCTCAAGGCCATCCGCCGATGCCTTTTCGGCCGGCGGTTCTCCCTGCGTCGCCTTTTTCCCCTTCCCGGCCGTCTTTTCCGAGCGCGCCGGAGACGGCTCAAGACCACAGGCCTCCAGCAACGAGAGGGCCGTGGCCGTGATGACGGTCACCCGCTTGCGCGACAACCGTCTTTTTGTCTCCTCCCCGGCAGCGGAAGACCGGTCGGGGGCAGCATCGGAAGGCGAGGACATGGAACTCCTTGACTATATCCAGATAGGCTGATATTTGCATCAAGCAAATTTGATACATAGATCGCAGGCGCGCCCGGCGCGCCGTACGGGGGCACGCATGGCACTGGTATATTTCAAGGCACTTTCAGACGAGACCCGTCTGCGACTGGTGCATATCTTGCTGCATTACGAACTCTCGGTCAACGAGCTGGTGCGCATCCTCGGCATGGGGCAATCCCGCGTCTCGCGCCACCTCAAGATCCTGACCGAAGCGGGTCTGCTGACCTCGCGCCGGGATGGCCTGTGGGTCTTCTATGCCGCCACGCGCTGCGGCGAGGCCAGCGACTTTTTGCAGGCCATGGGGCCCTTTTTGCATACGGACACGGCCATGCGCGAGGATCTGGCCATGGCGGCCCAGATCCTGGAGGAACGCGCCCTCAAGACGCGCCAGTTCTTCAACGCCATCGCCGAGGACTGGGACGAGCTCAACCGCGAAGTGCTGGAAGATTTCGACCTGCCCGCCGCCGTGCTGGCCGCCGTGCCCGAGGGCTGCCGCGTGGCCGTGGACCTGGGCTGCGGCACCGGCGCGGTGCTGGAGCGCCTGCTGCCCGCCAGCCGGAGCCTCATCGGCGTGGACGGCTCGGCCCGCATGCTGGAGATGTGCCGCCGCCGCTTCAACCCCGTGGATCTGGCCAACGAGAACCGCATCTCCCTGCGCATCGGCGAGCTGGACCACCTGCCCCTGCGTGATCAGGAAGCGGACTTCGCCTGCATCAACCTTGTCCTGCACCACCTGTCCGACCCCGGCGAGGGCCTGCGCGAGATCCGCCGCAGCCTGACCACGGGCGGGCACCTGTTCGTGGCCGATTTCCTCCAGCACCACGACGAGACCATGCGCAGCCGCTACGGCGACCGCTGGTTGGGCTTCGACGAAGAACGCCTGCAGGAACGCCTGCGCCAGGCCGGTTTCGAAGTCCTGTCCTGTACGCGGCAGGCCGTGGGCCGCGGCCTGTTTCTGCTGCTGGTGCAGGCACGCACCTGTTAGGGATATTTTCGGGGGGAAGGCCCCCGTGCCCCATCTTCCCCCAAACGTGCTCCATTCAGGAAAGCCTGCCCCCGATGGGGAGCGGCGCACCTGTCCCGGGGGGATATGGCCCGGAAAAGGCACACAAGATTTCCCGCGCGGCCTTACCGAAGGCTGCGCACCATCCCCGAACAGGGGACAACGACCATGCCGCAGACCGCCCTTTTGTGGAGCGGCCCAACATACTTCCTCAAGGAGAATGGAACGATGACCAAAGCCCTGGACCTTTCCCTGGCCTACAAAGTGGCCGACATGGCCCTGGCCGATTTCGGCAAGAAGGAAATGCAGCTCTCCGAGCGCGAGATGCCCGGCCTCATGGAGTGCATCCGCAAGTACGGTGACCAGAAGCCCCTCAAGGGCCTGCGCGTGACCGGCTCCCTGCACATGACCATCCAGACCGCCATGCTCATCAAGACCCTGCACGCCCTGGGCGCGGACATCCGCTGGGCCTCGTGCAACATCTTCTCCACCCAGGACCACGCCGCTGCCGCCATCGCCGAGCAGGGCATGGCCAAGGTCTTCGCCTGGAAGGGCGAGAGCCTGGAAGATTACTGGTGGTGCACCGAAATGGCCCTGACCTGGCCTGACGGCAAGGGCCCCGACCTGATCGTGGACGACGGCGGCGACGCCACCCTGATGATCCACAAGGGCGTGGAAGTGGAAAACGATCCCTCCCTGCTGGAAAAGACCTACGACAACAAGGAATTCCAGATCATCATGGATCGTCTGGCCCTGCGCTACAAGGAAGATCCCAACCACTGGCATGAAGTGGCCGCCAAGGTGAAGGGCGTCTCCGAAGAGACCACCACCGGCGTGCACCGCCTCTACCAGCTGGAAGCCGAAGGCAAGCTGCTCTTCCCGGCCATCAACGTCAACGACTCCGTGACCAAGTCCAAGTTCGACAACCTCTACGGCTGCCGTGAGTCCCTGGCCGACGGCATCAAGCGCGCCACCGACGTCATGGTGGCCGGCAAGGTCGTGGTCGTGGTGGGCTACGGCGACGTGGGCAAGGGCTGCGCCCAGTCCATGCGCGGCTTCGGCGCCCGCGTGCTGGTGACCGAGATCGACCCCATCTGCGCCCTGCAGGCCGCCATGGAAGGCTTTGAAGTCACCACCATGGAAGACGCCCTGGCCGAAGGCGACATCTACGTCACCTGCACCGGCAACCTGCGCGTCATCACCGGCGAACACATGGAAGGCATGAAGGACGAAGCCATCGTCTGCAACATCGGTCACTTCGACAACGAGATCGACATGCACTACCTGGAGTCCACCCCCGGCATCACCAAGCTGAACATCAAGCCCCAGGTGGACAAGTGGACCCTCAAGTCCGGCCGCAGCATCATCGTGCTGGCCGAAGGCCGCCTGGTGAACCTGGGCTGCGCCACCGGCCACGCCAGCTTCGTCATGTCCAACAGCTTCACCAACCAGACCCTGGCCCAGATCAAGCTGGCCAAGGGCGACCTGGAAAAGAAGGTCTACACCCTGCCCAAGGAACTGGACGAAGAAGTGGCCCGCCTGCACCTGGCCCGTCTGGGCGTCAAGCTGACCACCCTGACCCAGGAACAGGCCGACTACATCGGCGTGAAGGTCGAAGGCCCCTACAAGCCCGACCACTACCGCTACTAGGCCGCAGTGGGCCGTCGTCTTTGCCCGGGCCTCGCACCGGGACACGGACGGCAAGCAAAAATAAAAAGGAGAGGCTCCTCAAGGAGCCTCTCCTTTTTGAAATAAAACGCGCCGGGAAGGGACGGGGCCGACCGGATGCCGCCCGCACGCTCCCCGTTGCGATGGAAGCGATCACGGCAGCGGGAGCAGCCGCCTTTGAGGGAGGAGGAACTCCTTCGCTCAAAAATGCCGGTGCCTCAGCCCGTGTTGCTTAGGCCCTGGGCTTGCCATCCTCCACGACCACATCGGCGTCGGTCACCTCGTCCTTGCGGGGGGCGGTCGTATTCTTGGGCGCTTCGCCCAGGTCTTCGGGGTCCACGTCCACGATGTCCTCGGCGGGCGCGTCGCCCTTCTTCTCCCCGGCTTCAAGGGCCGCGGCATCGGCGGCGGCTTCCTCAGGCGTGTAGGCGGGGCCGGGCGGCAGGGCATACCCGCCACCATCCACGGCCTGCAGGGGTTCGATGCCCCGGTTGAGGGGGATGCTGCCCTTGCTCACCAGCACGATGCCGGTCTTTTCCAGCACCTCGCGCCGGTAGGCGTATTCCTGCTCCATGCGGCGGTGGCGGTAGATGAGCAGCAGGCGCCCCAGATAACAGGCCGCCAGCAGGGCCGCGATGCTGCCCGCGATCCACGGGATGTAGGGCTTGAGCGCGGCACCGAAGGCCACCACGGCCGAGAACATGCCGTCCACGAAGACCAGGGCCGCGGCCAGCAGCAATATGCCCAGCAGGATGACCACAGTGGGCGCGTGCTGCACACAGGCGTAGAAATAGCGCAGCCGCTTGGGCACCATACGTTCCGAGCCGGGCTTGCCGGGCTGGCGCTCCCGCTCCAGGGTATTGGAGACCCAGAGGCCGGAAAGATGCACGATGAGCAGCAGCGCCACCGGAGCGGCCACAGCGCCGATGGCCCAGCCCAGGATGGGGAACTGGGCTTCGGGCGGGCCTCCGGCCAGCGACGGCTTGGCGTGCATGATGCCGTAAAAGAAGGCGATACCGCCGATGATCAGCTCAAGGAAGAAGATCGCGATGAGCAGATAGATGATGGTGTCGCGATTCTCGCCCTTGTACCAATGACGGATGGCCTCGTCCCTGCCGGCGTCGGCAGCGGCTCCGGTCTTGCCAGCGGCGGCACCGGCGGCTTTCTTGCCGGTCCCGGCGGCGCTGTTGCGCATTTCGGAAGCGTTGCTGGACGCAAAGGTGGATTCGTTATTTTTCATGTTCCCGAACATAGCCGGGCGGGGCAGCGGAGGCAAGAGCAAACCCTTGCCCCGGAAGCGCTTCTGGCTTAGTCTGCGCCAACAGGAGGACAGCATGCATATTCTCGTTACCGGAGCCGCGGGCTTCATCGGCTATCATCTCTGTGACCGTCTGCTGGCCCAGGGCCACACCGTGGTTGGCCTGGACAACCTCAACGACTATTACGACGTCCAGCTCAAGAAAGACCGTCTGGCTCAGCTGGAAGGCCGTCCCGGTTTCCGCTTCGTACTGCAGGACATGGCCGAACGCGAAGCCATGAGCGCCCTGTTCGCGGCCGAAAAGTTCACCCATGTCATCAACATGGCGGCCCAGGCCGGTGTGCGCTACAGCCTCATCAATCCCATGGCCTATGTGGATTCCAACCTGGTGGGCTTTGCCAACCTGCTGGAAGGCTGCCGCCACAACGGCGTGCAGCACTTCGTCTTCGCGTCCTCCTCGTCGGTCTACGGGCTCAACACCAGCCAGCCCTTCTCGGAACACAACAACGTGGACCATCCCGTGAGCCTGTACGCGGCCACCAAGAAGAGCAACGAGCTCATGGCCCACTCCTACAGCCACCTGTACGGCCTGCCCTGCACGGGCCTGCGCTTCTTCACGGTCTACGGCCCCTGGGGCCGCCCGGACATGGCCCTGCAGCTCTTTGCCCACGCCATCATGAAGGACGAGCCCATCAAGGTGTTCAACGGCGGCCGCATGCGCCGCGACTTCACCTATATCGACGACATCGTGGAAGGCGTGGTGCGCCTGCTGCCCCTGGCGCCCAAGCCCGACCCGCAGTGGGATGCCGCCACCCCCGACCCGGCCACCAGTTCCGCGCCGTGGCGCATCTACAATATCGGCAACAACCAGACCGTGGAACTCAACGATTTCATCGCCGCCCTCGAAGAGGCGCTGGGCAAGAAGGCCATCCGTGACCTGCTGCCCATGCAGCCCGGCGATGTGGAAGCCACCTGGGCCAACATCGACGCTCTGTCGCAGGCCACGGGCTTTGCGCCCGTGACGCCCCTCAAGACCGGCATCGAGCGCTTTGTGGCCTGGTTCAAGGAATATTATTACGCATGAGTGACATCATCCTGCCCGCCCCTACCCCGGAACGCCCGGAGATCCTGGCCCCGGCCGGTGACGCCCAGTGCTTCACCGCGGCCCTGGCCGCCGGTGCCGACGCCGTGTACCTGGGCCTGAAGCACTTCTCGGCCCGTATGCAGGCCGAGAACTTCGGCCTTACCGACCTTTCGCGCCTCACCGACCTGGCCCACGAGGAACAGGCCCGCGTCTATGTGGCCATGAACGTGCTGGTCAAGCCGCAGGAGACCGCGGCGGCCTACCGTCTCATCCATCGTCTGGCCCGGCAGGTGCGCCCCGACGGCATCATCGTGCAGGATCTGGCCATGCTGGATCTGGCGCGGCAGGCCGGTTTCGAGGGCGAGATCAACCTCTCCACCCTGGCCAACATCACGCACCCGCAGGGCCTGCAGACCGCCAAGGACCTGGGCGCCAGCCGCGTCATCCTGCCGCGCGAGCTCTCCATCGATGAGATCCGCGCCATGGGCGAGGCCTGTCCCGAAGGGCTGGATCTGGAATGCTTCGTCCACGGCGCGCTGTGCTACTGCGTGTCGGGCCGCTGCTACTGGTCCAGCTACATGGGCGGCAAGAGCGGCCTGCGCGGCCGCTGCGTGCAGCCCTGCCGCCGCGTCTACCGTCAGGGCGGCGCCGCTGCCGCGGCCATGGCCAAACAGGCCGAACAGCAGGCCCGCGAACAGGGCCGCAACGGTCGTGACGGCGGCCGCGACATGCGCCGTCCCCGGCCCCAGCGCAGCAACCCCAGCAAGGGGCGCGACGGCCGCTTCTTCTCCTGTCTGGACCTTTCGCTGGACGTGCTGGCCAAGACCCTGCTGCACATCCCGCATCTGGTCTCGTGGAAGATCGAAGGCCGCAAGAAAGGCCCGCACTACGTCTATCATGTGGTCACGGCCTATCGCATGCTGCGCGACAATCCCGGCGACCCGCAGGCCCGCAAGGACGCCGAGGCCATCCTTGAGATGGCGCTGGGCCGTCCCGGCAGCCGTGCCCGCTTCCTGCCGCACAAGGACAACCTCATCCCCACCGACCCGTCGGGGCAGACCAGCTCCGGTCTGCTGGCGGGCAAGATCAATGTGACGCCCGAAGGCCAGGTGCTGCTCAAGCCCCATTTCGAGCTGCTGCCGCAGGACTATCTGCGCGTGGGCGTGGAAGACGAACGCTGGCACGCCACCCTGCCCGTGACGCGCCGCACGCCCAAGGCGGGCACCCTGATGCTGCGCCTGCCCAAGCACAAGACGCCCAAGGCGGGCACGCCGGTCTTCCTCATCGACCGCCGCGAGCCCGAGCTGATGCAGATCCTCAGGGAGTGGCAGGCCCGGCTCGACCGCATGCCCACCCGGCCCAGCAAGGCCGTGGAGAGCGAGCCCCGTCTGCCCCGGCCCGTCAGGCCCGCGCCCCGGCCCGAGATGGTGGTGCGCGCCAGCATGCCGCAGGGCCGCGAGACCCGCGGCTGCCGCAGCCAGAACACCGGCCTGTGGCTCTCGCCGCGCACGGCCGAGATCTCGCGTACCATCGCTCCGCGCATCTGCTGGTGGCTGCCGCCCGTCATCTGGCCCGAAGAGGAAGAGGCCATCCGCCGCCGTCTGGCCCACCTGACCCGCGAAGGCGCGCGCCACTTCGTCTGCAACGCCCCCTGGCAGCGTGACCTGTTCCCGGCGGAACTGCTGGCCCGCATGAACGACGAGCCCGAGGATCCCAAGCACAGCGATGCCCTCGACCTGCTGGCCGGGCCCTTCTGCAACGTGGCCAATGCCGCCGCGCTGGGCGTGCTGGCCGACATGGGCTTCAAGGGCGCGTACATCAGCCCCGAACTGCCCGCCGACGACATCCTGGCCCTGCCTCGCCAGAGCCCGCTGCCGCTGGGCATGGTGCTGGGCGGCTTCTGGCCCGTGGGCATCAGCCGCTTCGGCCTGCTGGGCATCAAGCCCAACGAGCCGTTCATGAGCCCCAAGGGCGAGGTCTTCTGGGCCCGCCAGTACGGCGGCAATGTCTGGCTCTATCCCGGCTGGCCCCTGGATCTCACCGCCAAGCGGCAGGAGCTCCAGCAGGCAGGCTACAGCTTCTTCGCCCGTCTGGAAGAGAACCCGCCCTCCAGTCTGCCCGAGATGCGGCGCCAAGGCCTGTTCAACTGGGACGGTGCCTTGCTGTAACATATCAAAATAAACGGAAAACAGGGGAGGGAGCCCCTTAATCCTTGCTATCGATGCCGTAAGGTGCCTATGCGCCAACGGGCACGGCCTGCGGCTGCCTTCGGTCGCTGCTGGCGGCAAAAAGGGGTTCCCTCCGTACCCCCCTTCTTCCCCAAAACCCGCACACAGGAAAGACAAACGGTATTGCCCACGGGGATACCGTCTGTGCCCAAAGGAAATGGCTCCGGCACGTTTTCCGGTACTGTCTCCCGCGCAACCGTAAAGCATCACAGGGCCATGCCGCAGGCATGGCCCTGTTTTTTCATGTAACCGCCCTTTCAGGTGGGGAAGCTTTTCCATGTTTCGCGGAAAGTCACCGGAAGGCAGCCCGCGAACGCCATGTCCGTTGCAACAGGACGAACCGCGGCATCGCCCACAGCGCCCTCCTCCCCTCCAGCAAGCCGCCATCACCACCGTACGCCCATGAACGATACCGCCATCACGACCGCCCGTGCCCTCTTCCCCCGGGGCCTGCACCAGCCGCAGGACAGCTACCGTTTCGGCGCGGACGCCCTGCTGCTGGCGGCCTTCGCGGCGGAAAGCCTTGCCTCCCTGCCGGGAACGGCCCCCCGGAAGGTGGCGGAGCTTGGCAGCGGCTGCGGTGCGGCCCTGCTGGGCCTGTGCCTGTATCTCTCGTCCGGCACGGCGGAGATGCCGGAGCACTGTCATCAGGCAGACGCGCTGCCCCGCCAATGCCCCTGCACGCAGCCTTCAGAAGCACCATCCGCTGCCGCTGGCGGACAGCCGGTGGGAGAAGGCCGCGGAGGACACAACGCCCCTCACCTGCACGCTCTGGGGCTGGAGCAGGACACGGCCTTATGCGCTGCGGCCACGGCAAACGCCCGCCTTCTGGGGCTGGAAGATGTGTGCCGCTTCCGGCAGGGCGACCTTGCCGACACGCATTTTTTGCGGGACTGCGGCGAAAATGCCTTCCATCTCGTCCTGGCCAACCCGCCCTATGCGCTGACGGGCAGCGGCCGCCCCTCGGCCAGTGCCCGGCGCGACGCCGCCCTGCGCGGCCCCGCCTCTCTGCACGACGGCCCGCACGCCCGCCAGCGGCGGCCCGTCCCCAATGGCGTGTCTGATCCGCTGGCCGTGTTCTGCCATGCGGCCCGGCGCCTGCTGCGCCATCACGGTCTGTTCTGCTGCATCTTCCCGGCGGAGGACCTGTCCCGCCTGCTCTCCACACTGGAGCGGGAGCGTCTGGGCTGCCGCCGCATCCTGCCCCTCTGCCCCCGCGCCGGAGAAGCCGCCAAACGGGTGCTGGTGCTGGCGCGCAAGGACGCTGCCGCCCAATGCCGGCTGGAAGCTCCCCTGCCCCTGCACGACGGACAGGCCTGGAGCCGCGGGGCCCTTGCCTTCTGCCCCTGGCTGGGCGCGGGCCATGAGGAAAAAAGATAGCGCCCTCCCATCCCTGAAAACAGGGAGCCACGACGGCCAGCGGCCCGGTGTCGCAATGGCAGCCACCCGGAAGTGCCTCTATCCCCGAAGACGGTCCGAGCCCCTCACCGCAGGTGACAGGTGCGGTCGCGAGAATGCACCGCCCTTGCCTTGCGACCGGCTTTCCATAACAATATCGGTTTACTCATCCTGACATCGCGGAGCCTGTCCATGAATTTCATCGCCGACCTGCACATCCATTCCCGCTTTTCCCGTGCCACCAGCAAACAGCTCTCGCCCCGGCATCTGGCTGCCTGGGCCCGCTGCAAGGGCATCAACGTGCTGGGCACCGGCGACTTCACCCACCCGCAATGGCGGGACGAGCTGCGCCAGCAGCTGGTGCGCGACGAGGCCAGCGGCCTGTACCGCCTGTCCGGCCCGGCGGAGGAGCTGGACTTTTTGCAGGGAAAGACACCGCCGGATGCCGACGGGCCGCTCTTCCTGCTCCAGACCGAGATCAGCTCCATCTACAAGCGTCAGGGCAAGGTGCGCAAAGTCCACAACCTGATCTTCGTGCCCACGCTGGACGATGCCGACCGCCTTTCGCAGCGGCTGGAGCTGGTGGGCAACCTGCATTCCGACGGCCGTCCCATCCTGGGCCTGGACTCCCGCGACCTGCTGGAGATGACGCTGGATGTCTGCCCCGAGGCCGTGCTCATCCCGGCCCATGTCTGGACGCCGTGGTTCGCCCTGTTCGGCTCCAAGTCCGGTTTCGACCGCCTGGAGGACTGCTTCGACGACCTTTCCTCCCACATCTTCGCGCTGGAGACGGGCCTTTCCTCGGACCCGGGCATGAACCGCATGGTCAGCCAGCTGGACGGTTACGCGCTCATCTCCAATTCCGACGCCCACTCCGGGGCCAATCTGGGCCGCGAGGCCAACTTCTTTGCGGGCGCGCCCTCCTATGACGGCATCTTCGCCGCCCTGCGGGCCGCAGCCCGTCGCCTGCCGCCCGACCGGCAGCCCCAGGACTGCCGCTTCCTGGGCACCATGGAATTCTACCCCGAAGAGGGCAAATACCATCTGGACGGCCACCGGGCCTGCGGCGTGGTGCTGGAACCGCGCGAGGCCCTGGCCCTGGACAACATCTGCCCGGTCTGCGGCAAGCCCCTGACCATCGGCGTGCTGCACCGCGTCTGCGAGCTGGCCGACCGCGAAACGCCCGCCAGCCTGCTCCATGAGCCGGAGGCCCGGCCCCTGATCCCCCTGCCCGAACTGGTGGGCGAGATCCTGGGCGTGGGCAGCGGCTCGCGCAAGGTGCAGGACAGGTACGCGGCCCTGCTGCGCGATCTGGGGCCCGATCTGGACATCCTCTGCCGCATGGACGAGGAGCAGGTGCGCCGCCACTGGGAGCCGCTGGGCGAGGCCGTGGCCCGCATGCGCCGGGGCCAGGTCATCCGCAAGGGCGGCTATGACGGCGAATACGGCGTGGTGCGCGTCTTCAGCCCCGAAGAAGCCGCGGAATGGCAGGGGTCGACCCGCAGCCGCAGCCTGCTGGACGGTGCCGCGCCCCGCAAGCGCGGACGGCCCAAAAAGGTGGCGGACCCCGCCCCGCAGGCCCCGGAGCAGGAGACCGCCGCCACGGTGGCGGCCATCCGGGTGCGCCGCAAGAAGGACAGCGCCGCGCCTGCCGAAAGCGAACCCGAGCCCGCCACGCCCGACGGACGCACGCTGGGCGGCTTTTCCCCGGCACAGGCCGAGGCCCTGACCGCCGGGCTGGAGACGGGCACGCCCGTGCTGGTGCTGGCCGGGCCCGGTGCGGGCAAGACGCGCGTGCTGGTGGGCCGTCTGCAATATCTGCTGGCCCATGACGTACCGGCCTCGCAGCTGCTGGCCGTGACCTTCACCCGACGCGCCGCGCAGGAGATGCGGCAACGCCTGCAGGCCCCGGCCGGGGACGGCGCTGTCCCCGCGGCCCTGCCCCGCTGCGACACTCTGCATGCCCTGGCCTGGAGCGTGGTGCAGCGGGAGCTGCCCTCGGCGCTGCTCCTGCCCGAAGACGCGGCCAAGGCCCTGTTCGTGGATGCCGGGCACCCGGAGAGCCGCGAAGAACGCAAGACCCTGCGTCGCCTTTGGGAGCGTTTGCAGTGGTCTCGTGAACAGGGGCTGTCCGCCGACGAGCTCCCCGACGACCTGCGCGCCGCCGTGGCCGACTGGCAGGCCGCCCGTACCGTGCGCAGCCAGAGCCCGCTGCTGGATTACGCCGACCTGCTGGAATTCTTCCTTTTCCATCTGCGCGCCCGTCAGGGCGAGGACATCCGGCCCGACCTGGAGCACAGCCTGCTGCCGCCCGCCTGCCGGGCCCTGCTGGCTGCCGCCGTGACGGAACGGCACCATCCGGCCCAGACGTCTGCCCCTTCTCCCGCGACTTCCGCCGGGCCGGACACGACGCCCGAACATCATGAAGCCCCGCACAAAGGCCACGCCGTGCCGCGCCAGATGTCCCTGCTGGGCATGGTGGCCGCCACGGCAGCCCCCGCCCATGTTCCTGCGCCCTCCCGCCGGGCTTCGGCCCTGCCCTGGCGGCATGTGCTGGTGGACGAGGTGCAGGACCTTTCCCCGGTGCAGCTGCGCCTGATCCGCGCCCTGTTGCCCGAGGACGGCAACGGCTTTTTCGGTATCGGCGACCCTGACCAGGCCATCTACGGCTTCCGTGGCGCCAGCGGCCAGAGCGAGGACAGCCTGCGCGCCCTCTGGCCCTCCCTGCGCGTCTGCCGTCTGGGCCAGAGCTACCGCGCCAGCCAGGGCGTGCTGGACATGGCCCAGAGCCTGCTGCAGGGCCGCGGGCACTGCGGCGCCCTGCAAGCCATGCGCCGGGAGCAGGCCCGCCTGCATCTTTTCTCCGCCCCCGACCAGCAGGCCGAGGCCCGCTGGATCGCGGGCCGCATCCGTCAGCTGCTGGGGGCCACGGCCCATACGCTCATGGACCAGATCGCGCAGGAAGACGAGCTGGCCGGGACCCTTTCTCCGGGCGACGTGGCCGTGCTGGTGCGCCTCAAGGCCCAGATACCGGTCATCCGCCGCGCGCTGGAGCAGGAGGGCATCCCCTGCGCCGCGCCCGCGCAGGAGGACTGCTGGCAAGATCCCCTCTGCGCCGCCGTGCTGCGTCTGGCCATCGCCCGCGGCCAGGGCGAGGCCCCTGTCCCTGTCAGCGACGACGCCGAGAGCGACGACCTGCTGCCCCTGCTGGAACAGGCGCTGGATCTGGCCCCGGACGCGCCCCTGCCCGATCCCCAGGCCCTGCAGGCCCGCCTTTCCGGGCACAGCCGCCTGCCCGCCCCGCTCTGGCAGGGCACGGCATGGAAGCAGCTTTACCGTGCATGGCAGGACTGCGGCCAGTGGGAGGCCCTTGTGCAGCAGCTGGGCCTGCAACATGAGGCGGAACTCATCCGCGCCCGCTCGGAACAGGTGCAGATCCTGACCCTGCACGCCTCCAAGGGCCTGGAATTCCAGGCCGTGTTCCTGCCCGGACTGGAAGAGGGCCTGCTGCCCATGCGCCGGGATCTGCTGCTGGAGAACCCGGACGACGACATGTCCCCCGCCGCGCAGGCCGCCCGTCTGGAAGAAGAGCGCCGCCTGTTCTATGTGGGCCTGACCCGTGCCGCCCGCGCCCTGTATGTGAGCCACAGCGCCGGGCGCCGCCTCTTCGGCCGGGAACTGGCACTGGAACCCTCCAGCTTCCTGCCGCTGGTGCGCGACTTCTGCCGCCAGAGTACCCTGGCCCGGCATACCAAGGCCGTGCGGGAACATCTGTCGCTGTTCTAGATGGAAAGGCTGTCTTGAGGGAGGGGGGACCCCCTCCACTGACGCGAGAGGGGCTCCCCCCTCCCTCAAGATCCCTCCCCCTTCCCCAGCGCGCTTCATCCAACCAGCCATTCCCGCAGAACGATCCATCATCCTGTTTCCGTATGACCGTCATCCGTCCTGCCCTCACCGAGCAGGAAATAGCCGCCCTTGTCGCCCAACGGCGGGACCCGATGGAGCGGAGCAGCAAGCCTTGCGCGGTATCGTCCTTGCCGGACAACGACGGAGACCAGCCATGCCTCCAAAAGAAAAGTTTTAGGGAGGATGGGGGGAGTTTGAGGGGGGAAGGGAGACCCTTTTTCAAAAGGGGCCCCTTACCCCCTCAAGCCGTCTCCTCTCCCGGTCTGCCATCCCCATGCCCATAAAAAACGGGCCGTTCCCCGCAGGGAACGGCCCGTTCGACATGTCAAAGGATGGCAACAAGCTAGCTCGCGCCGCCGTCGCCCACCACGAAGGCGTGGGGGTACAGGGCACGCAGCACGCGCATCATCTCGTCGGCCTTGCGGGAGTCTTCCCACGGGCCCACCTGCACGTTCCAGAGGTTGTTGCTGCCAAAGATCATGCGGCCCTTCTGGCCGCTGCGGGTGAGACGCTCGATGAGGCCCTGGGCGTTGTCCTTTTTGGAGAACGCGCCGATCTGGACGAAGAAGTTGCCGCGCACCACATCGCCGTCTTCCACCTGGGGCACGTCGCCCAGGCTCTGGATGCGCACCCGCGCCGTGCCCTTGCCGATGACGCCCAGCCGCTGGGCGGCTCCGCGCGAAAGGTCGATGACACGGTCGTCCACGAACGGCCCGCGGTCATTGATGCGCAGGATGAGGGAACGGTGGTTCTCCAGGTTGGTCACGCGCACTTCCGTGCCCAGGGGCAGGATCTTGTGCGCGGCGCTGATGTTGTACTGGTTGAAACGCTCGCCGCTGGCCGTCTTCTTGCCGTGGAAGCCGGGGCCGTACCAGGAGGCCACGCCCTCTTCCACGAAGCCGTGGGCCGACTTGAGCGGATAGTAGGTCTTGCCGCGCACGGTATAGGGCTTGGAGCCCGGTACGCCGCCCTTGCGCCAGGAGGTGTCCCTGCTGCCGCAACCGGCCAGCAGCACGGCCGCCAGCAACAGGCAGGACAGGTTCACCAGCAGACGGGGGAAGGAAAACTGTCGCTCCGTCATCATCGTCCCTCTTCCTGCAGTTGTTCCAGCTGCCGCAACAGGGTCAGGCTCTCGGCATCCAGGCGCCCCATACGGGCGGCGCATTCCAGCATGCAGCGGGCCTCCTCGCTGCGACCGGCCTCCAGCAGGTCCCAGGCCGCCAGCATGTACAGGCGCTGGGGCCGGCTCCCGTACAGGGCGGAGAGCAGGTCGTCATACAGGTCGGCGAAGACCGCCCGGGCACGGGCCTCTTCCATGACCAGCCAGCGGGCCAGATGCGTGTTGTCCTCCTGCCCTTCCAGATAGCGAAGCAGCAGGAACAGACCATGCCGCAGCACATGCAGGATGCGCTGCAGCTCGCGCGCGGAGCTCTCGGCGGTCTGCTCGCCCAGCTGGCGCAAAGGATCGTAGAGCTCGGCCGTCACGCCCTGATGGCGTCCCAGCTGGGCCAGACGGTTGGCATAGTGCTGGCGCTGGAAGGCGTCCTCGCGCAGTTTGGCGCACTCGTGGAAGGCATAGCCCACGCACCAGTCGATGAGCGCCTCCACCGGCTGCTGGCTGACCAGGCCGTCGGGATGACGGCTGCCGGAATACTGCCAGAGCAGGATGGCGTCCTTGTCCGGGGTCTGGGACTGGCTGTTGCGGAACAGGTGATGCGCCGTGTCCTTGAGGCGCCAGAACACGCCCTTGCGCATGGCCTCGCCCAGGAGGTCGCGGATGGACGAATAGGAAACGGCGCCTTCGTGATCGAAACGGCGGCGCTGCTCTTCCAGCCCCTCATAGACCTGGCAGTAGTCACGCACCAGGTCGCGCACTAAAAAGGCCTTGCGTTCCGGCGACCAGCGCCCGTTCACAGACCGGCCTCCTCCAGCAGGGCGCGGGCCACGGCCGCATCATAGAGCTTGAGGGGATCGGCATCGGCGTTGCGCTCCTCACGGTACAGGCGCGCCGCGTCTTCGATGACCTGCAGGTCCAGCCACTGGTGGCGGTCCCAGACCTCGGGATGGTCGGACTGCCAAAGGCGGAACTGCACGCCGCCGTCCTCACCGCGCCGCACGTACATGCGGGCCCTGTGGTCCGCGGCATTGGGGAAATAGTACAAACCACGCTCGTCTTTCATGCTTTTTTCCTTGCTGGGCCGCTCCCGGCGGCACTGTGAAATACTGCCCGAACCATAGCCGCTAATGTTTTTTTTGCCAAGGCGAGCACAGGGAGCGCTCCCGCACGGGACAGCGGAACGCTCTGCACAGGCTGCCCGGCAATGGACCGGTCCCGTGACTGCACCGTGTCTATCAGGGCGGCATAGCGTATATTTTTGGAGAAGTTGATATGACATTTTTTTCACATAGTTATCCGCACCATACAAACAACATGCCTGCGCAGCCCGCATTGTGACTGTGCTGTGAAAAAGCGGTCAATCACAAGAAACAGCGGTTGTCATCGCCAAAGAAATACGCTAAAAGAAGCAGAACTGCATTGCAGTCCGCAGTGCCGGACGTCCAACAGCGTCTGCCGCTGCGCCTGCGATCCCCCGTCTGACTACGCCGGACAGGGAACAGCACCTGGGGCGGCACACATATGTGTGCAGGCCGCAAGACGAGGCCGCCCCGGCGGCGTTTTGTCGTGTGCGGTTCCGGGCTACTACGGCCCCAAGCGTCATGACGAAGGCACATCACGCGATGTGATACAACAAACCATGTGGAGGTATGGCAATGGCGAAACATGCAACCCCCCTGTTGGACCAGCTTGAAAGCGGCCCCTGGCCGAGCTTTGTGTCCGACATTAAACAGGAAGCGGCTCACCGCGCGGCCAATCCGGACGGGCTGGACTATCAGATCCCCGCTGACGCCCCCGAAGACCTGCTCGGTGTGCTGGAACTTTCCTACGAAGAAAAGGAAACCCACTGGAAGCACGGCGGCATCGTGGGCGTGTTCGGTTACGGTGGCGGCGTTATCGGCCGTTACTGCGACCAGCCCGAAAAGTTCCCCGGCGTGGCCCACTTCCACACCATGCGTGTGGCCCAGCCCGCTGCCAAATACTACCACACCAAGTTCCTGCGTGACCTGTGCGACATCTGGGATCTGCGCGGTTCCGGTATGACCAACATGCACGGTTCCACCGGTGACATCGTGCTCCTGGGCACCCAGACCCCGCAGCTGGAAGAAGTCTTCCACGACCTGACCCACAAGCTGAACGTCGACCTCGGTGGTTCCGGCTCCAACCTGCGTACCCCCGAAGCCTGCCTCGGTCAGTCCCGCTGCGAATATGCCTGCTACAACACCCAGGACATGTGCTACCAGTTGACCCAGGACTACCAGGACGAACTGCACCGTCCCGCCTTCCCCTACAAGTTTAAGTTCAAGTTCGACGGCTGCCCCAACGGCTGCGTGTGCGCCATGGCCCGTTCCGACTTCGCTGTGGTGGGTACCTGGAAGGACGACATCAAGATCGACCAGGATGCCGTGAAAGCCTACGTGGGCGGCGAATTCAAGCCCAACGCCGGTGCTCACGCCGGTCGTGACTGGGGCAAATTCGACATCCAGAAGGAAGTCATCGACCTCTGCCCCTCTAAGTGCATGAGCTGGGACGGCAACAAGCTGTCCATCAAGACCGCCGACTGCGTGCGCTGCATGCACTGCATCAACACCATGCCTCGCGCTCTGCACATCGGTGACGAACGCGGCGCCAGCATCCTCGTGGGTGCTAAGGCCCCCGTGGTGGACGGCGCCCAGATGGGTTCGCTGCTGGTGCCCTTCATCTCCTGTGAAGCTCCCTACGATGAAATCAAGGAAGTCATCGAAAAGATTTGGGACTGGTGGATGGAAGAAGGCAAGAACCGCGAACGCGTGGGCGAAACCATGAAGCGTCTTTCCTTCCAGAAGCTGCTCGAAGTCACCGACACCGAAGCCGCTCCTTACCACGTCACGGCTCCCCGCTCCAACCCGTACATCTTCTTCAAGGAAGAAGAAGTGCCCGGCGGCTGGACCCGCGACCTGGCTGAATTCCGCAAACGCCATCAACGCTAGTTTAAGGGGGAGAAGAACATGGCTTTTATTTCTTCCGGGTACAATCCCGCCAAACCGATGGAAGGCCGCATTACCGACATCGGCCCCCACAAGTACGACGAATACTTCCCGCCGGTCATCAAAAAGAATTTCGGCAAGTGGCTGTACCACGAAATTCTTGAGCCCGGCGTGCTGATGCACGTGGCCGAAGGCGGCGACAAGGTGTACACCGTCCGCGTGGGCGGCACCCGCACCATGTCCATCACCCACATCCGCGAACTGTGCGACATCGCCGACAAGTACTGCGGCGGTTACCTGCGCTGGACCACTCGTAACAACATCGAATTCATGGTGGAAGACGAAGAAACCATGAAGGCCCTGCGCGACGACCTGAACAGCCGCAAGTTCGACGGCGGTTCCTTCAAGTTCCCCGTGGGCGGCACCGGCGCTGGTATCAGCAACATGGTGCACACCCAGGGCTGGGTGCACTGCCACACCCCCGCCACCGACGCCTCCGGCCCGGTGAAGTGCGTGATGGACGCCATCTTTGATGACTTCAAGGACATGCGTCTGCCCGCTCCTGTGCGCATCGCCTTGGCCTGCTGCATCAACATGTGCGGCGCCGTGCACTGCTCCGACATCGGTCTGGTGGGTATCCACCGCAAACCGCCCATGATCGACCACGAATGGGCTGACCAGCTGTGCGAAATTCCTCTGGCCGTGGCCGCCTGCCCCACCGCTGCCGTTCGTCCCACCAAGGTTGAACACAACGGTCAGAAGGTGAACTCCATCGCCATCAAGGAAGACCGCTGCATGTACTGCGGTAACTGCTACACCATGTGCCCCGCCCTGCCCATCGCCGACCACGAAGGCGACGGTATCGCCATCATGGTGGGCGGCAAGGTGTCCAACCGCATCAGCATGCCCAAGTTCTCCAAGGTCGTCGTGGGTTACATCCCCAACGAACCTCCCCGTTGGCCCAGCCTGACCAAGACGGTGAAGCACATCGTCGAAGTCTACGCCGCCAACGCCAACAAGTACGAACGTCTGGGCGACTGGGCCGAGCGCATCGGTTGGGAAAGCTTCTTCAAGCTGACCGGCCTGCAGTTCACCCACCACCTGATCGACGACTTCCGCGATCCGGCTTACTACACCTGGCGTCAGAGCACCCAGTTCAAGTTCTAAGCCGAGCTTGAAAATACCCCGGCGGCGCTTTCCGGCGCCGCCGGGTTCAGGAGAAAAAAAATGGCTGACGAAAAAGACGTTGTTGTCGAATTCCTGAAGAGCAAGTCCTCCTCCAAGTCCAAGTTCTACTTCAAGGACTTCACGGACCTGTTCCCCGAAAAGGGCCCCCGCGAAGTGAAGAAGATCCTCACCAAGCTGGTGAACGAAGAAGTTCTGGAATTCTGGTCTTCCGGCTCCACCACCATGTACGGCCTGAAGGGCGCTGGCAAGCAGGCCCACACCGAAGGCGAAGACTAGTCTTTTTGCCTTCGGCTTTTGAACGCCCCGACTGCAACGTCTGTGCGTTTACAAAGGCCATTGGAGCTTCGACTCCTTTCTCAAGAAATGCCACAACCTCTGTTGTGGCGTTTCTTGTTTTTGTCCTTGTAAAAATTTCCGGGGCCTGCGGCATCTCCAGCTTCCGGCAGCGTCCTTCCATCCCCGCGACACGCTCCCTACCGGCGCCTGTAGCCTCTCAACGCGCATCCCTCCCCACTCTTCTTTCCAGCCTTCCTTGCGACCGTTCCGGCATCACACGCCTCTTCTGCGGCATATCCTTCCCAGTCATGACATCGGGGAGCACCGGCCGCCTTTTTCCGGGACAGTACGCCTTACGCCCGATGTCGGGCGGCGAAGCTCCGCCCGGACAGAGAGATTCGTCCCTCTCACCTCTGGCCATGAAGGAGCGCCCCCACGACCACGGGACGGCATCGTCGCCGCTCCAACTATTTTTCGTTGAAAAAGCCTGCCGTCACCATTAGTCTGGGGCTGCGACACGCCCAAACGATCCTGGCCACCACTATTTGGCCGGGCGCAAAGAGCACGAGAGCGCCTTAGCGCTCCCATCAGCTCTGGATACAGCAGCCATCAGACGGAGAGACCATGCACGACCACCATCCAGCTTTTCCCCGCACCGGAGCCACAGCGGACCTGCCTGCCGGAACCCCGGCCCCCGAACAGGACATGGGGCAGATCCGGGCCCTGCTTCTGGAGATGGCCCGCTGCCAGTCGCTGGACCAGATCTTCCGTCTGGTGGCGGAGACCTTCGCCGCCCGGCAGGACGTGGCCCTGTGCCGCATCTGGCTGCTGGAACAGACCGAGCCGAGCCTCTGCGCCAGCTGCCGCCATTTCTACGATTGCCGCGACCATCGCCAGTGCCTGCGGCTGGCGGCCAGCACCGGGCGTTCCCGCGTGGACGGGCATGCCTGGACCGCTCTGGATGGCGAGCACAGCCGTTTTTCCCTGGGGCTGGGCAAGGTGGGGCTCATCGCCCAGTCAGGCACCGCCTATCATGTGGATGCCGTCCGCCCGGATATGGACTGGGTGACCTCGCCCGACTGGATACGCCGGGAAGGCATCCGCACCTTCCTGGGCCAGCCGCTGGTGCACCGCGGCCGCGTGCTGGGGGTCTTCGCGGTCTTCAGCCGCGAAGTGCAGGATGCCCAGGCCATGGACCGCCTGCGCATGATCGCGGACTATCTGGCGGTCTCCATCGCCAATGCCCAGGCCTTTGAAGAGCTGACCCGCCTGAAGCGGCAGCTGGAGATCGAGAACGCCTACCTGAAGAACGATGCCCTTCCCCCGGCCGCCCTGGCGCTGACAGGGGACAGCCCCTGCATGCGCACGCTGAAGGAAAAGATCCGGCAGGTGGCTTGTACGGACGTGCCCGTCCTCATCACCGGCGAAGCCGGCAGCGGCAAGGAAGCCGTGGCCGCCGAGCTGCACCGGCAAAGTTTCGTGGCCGGCGGGCCGCTGGTGCGGGTCAACTGTGCCGCCATCGCGCCCGACAGCTTCGAAGACGAGTTCTTCGGCCATGCGGCCCGCATGGGCTTTCTGGAGGCCGCCTCGGGCGGGACGCTCTTCCTGGATGCCGTGGACGAGCTCCCCCTGCCTCTGCAGGCCAGGCTCCTGCGCGTCCTGCAGGACAAGGAGTTCCACCGCGGCGGCGAGGACAGCGGACACCGGCTTAGCGTGCGCCTTGTGGCCGCCACCAGCCGCGACCTCTACGAGCTGGTGCGCGCGGGGCTTTTCCGCGAAGACCTCTATTACCGCCTCAATGCCTTCCCCATCCGCATCGCTCCCCTGCGTGAGCGCCCGGAAGACATCCTGCCGCTGGCCCAGGCCTTTCTGGAACATGACCGGGCCCACCTGCAGCGGCCGGAACTGGCCTTTGCCGACGACGCTCCGGGACGCCTGCAGGCCTATGCCTGGCCCGGCAATGTCCGCGAACTGCAGGAATGCCTCCTGCGCGCGGCCGCAGGCAGCACGGACGGTCTCCTGTACCTGGAGGCCCTGCCGCCGTCCCCTCCCTCTGCCGCGCCCCGGCCCGTCCTGCCTGCCGACGACAACGCCATCGTCTTTACCGAGGCGGAGATGCAGGCCCTGGAGCGGACCAATATCGCCAATGCCCTGCAACGGTGCCACGGCAAGATCTATGGTGAGGACGGGGCCGCGGCCCTGCTGGGCATCAGCCCCACCACGCTCTGCTCCCGCATCAAGAAGTTCGGCCTCCGCAAACAGGATGCCTGATCCGGGCCGGAAGGCACGCCGCGCCGGGGAACCCGGCCCGCGCCAGCCCTCACGGCCCGGCCCGTCCTGCCATGCCCACTCCAACACCGCAGGATGGCGGCGCATCTTCGCACGGTCCTGACCGTGCCGGAGCCCCGCGCCCTTTACCCCTCCCCTTTTCAACGATTTTCCGTTAAAATAACACCGCGAGCATAAATTTTGCTGTCTAAAAACGAAAATTCCTCTTTTTCTATTGCCAAAAGCAACGATTTTTTGTTACCAAGAAGCCATACCGTGGCTGGAAAGGCCATCTTTACCCCCGAGGATGCGCCATTTTTCAGCATTTGGTAAAATATTCAACGATTTTTCGTTGAAATATGCACTCATGGAGGTATGGCAATGCCGAAACATGCAACTCCCCTGCTGGACCAGCTCGAAAGCGGCCCCTGGCCGAGCTTTGTATCCGACATCAAACAGGAAGCCGCCGCCCGTGCGGCCAATCCCAAAGGACTCGACTATCAGATCCCCGCTGATGCCCCCGAAGACCTGCTGGGCGTCCTGGAACTTTCCTACGAAGAAAAGGAGACCCACTGGAAGCACGGCGGCATCGTGGGCGTGTTCGGTTACGGCGGCGGCGTCATCGGCCGTTACTGCGACCAGCCAGAAAAATTCCCCGGCGTGGCCCACTTCCACACCATGCGTGTGGCCCAGCCCGCTGCCAAGTACTACAACACCAAATTCCTGCGCGACCTGTGCGACATCTGGGACCTGCGCGGTTCCGGCATCACCAACATGCACGGTTCCACCGGTGACATCGTGCTCCTGGGCACCCAGACCCCGCAGCTGGAAGAGATCTTCCACGATCTGACCCACAAGCTGCACAACGACCTCGGCGGTTCCGGCTCCAACCTGCGCACCCCCGAAGCCTGTCTCGGCCAGTCCCGCTGCGAATATGCCTGCTACAACACCCAGGACATGTGCTACCAGCTGACTCAGGACTACCAGGACGAACTGCACCGTCCCGCCTTCCCCTACAAGTTCAAGTTCAAGTTCGACGGCTGCCCCAACGGCTGCGTGTGCGCCATGGCCCGTTCCGACTTCGCTGTGGTGGGTACCTGGAAGGACGACATTAAGATCGACCAGGATGCCGTGAAAGCCTACGTGGGCGGCGAATTCAAGCCCAACGCCGGTGCTCACGCCGGTCGTGACTGGGGCAAGTTCGACATCCAGGCCGAAGTGGTGGACCGCTGCCCCTCCAAGTGCATGAGCTGGGACGGCAGCAAGCTGTCCATCAAGACCGCCGACTGCGTGCGCTGCATGCACTGCATCAACACCATGCCCCGCGCCCTGCACATCGGTGACGAACGCGGCGCCAGCATCCTGGTGGGCGCCAAGGCCCCCGTGGTGGACGGCGCCCAGATGGGTTCGCTGCTGGTGCCCTTCATCTCCTGTGAAGCTCCCTACGATGAAATCAAGGAAGTCATCGAAAAGATTTGGGACTGGTGGATGGAAGAAGGCAAGAACCGCGAACGCGTGGGCGAGACCATGAAGCGTCTTTCCTTCCAGAAGCTGCTCGAAGTCACCGACACCGAGGCCGCTCCGTACCACGTCACGGCTCCCCGCTCCAACCCGTACATCTTCTTCAAGGAAGAGGAAGTGCCCGGCGGCTGGAACCGCGACCTGGCCGAATTCCGCAAACGCCATCAACGCTAGTGTAAGGGAGAAAGACCATGGCTTTTATTTCTTCCGGCTACAATCCGGCCAAGCCCATGGAAGGGCGCATCACCGATATCGGTCCCCGCAAGTACGATGAGTTCTTCCCGCCGGTCATCAAAAAGAATTTCGGCAAGTGGCTGTATCACGAGATCCTCGAGCCCGGCGTGCTGATGCACGTGGCCGAGGGCGGCGACAAGGTGTACACCGTCCGCGTGGGCGGCACCCGCACCATGTCCATCACCCACATCCGCGAGCTGTGCGACATCGCCGACAAGTACTGCGGCGGCTACCTGCGCTGGACCACCCGCAGCAACATCGAGTTCATGGTGGAAGACGAAGACACCATGAAGGCCCTGCGCGACGAGCTCAACAGCCGCAAGTTCGACGGCGGCTCCTTCAAGTTCCCCGTGGGCGGCACCGGTGCCGGTGTCAGCAACATGGTGCACACCCAAGGCTGGGTGCACTGCCACACCCCCGCCACCGACGCTTCCGGCCCCGTGAAATGCGTCATGGACGCCATGTTCGAGGACTTCAAGAACATGCGCCTGCCCGCGCCCGTGCGCATCTCCCTGGCCTGCTGCATCAACATGTGCGGCGCCGTGCACTGCTCCGACATCGGCCTGGTGGGCATCCACCGCAAACCGCCCATGATCGACCACGAATGGGCCGACCAGCTGTGCGAGATCCCGCTGGCCGTGGCCGCCTGTCCCACCGCTGCCGTCCGTCCCACCAAGGTGGAACACAACGGCCAGAAGGTGAACTCCATCGCCATCAAGCAGGACCGCTGCATGTACTGCGGCAACTGCTACACCATGTGCCCCGCCCTGCCCATCGCCGACCACGAAGGCGACGGCATCGCCATCATGGTGGGCGGCAAGGTGTCCAACCGCATCAGCATGCCCAAGTTCTCCAAGGTGGTCGTGGGCTACATCCCCAACGAGCCGCCGCGCTGGCCCACCCTGACCAAGACGGTGAAGCACATCGTCGAAGTCTATGCTGCCAACGCCAACAAGTACGAACGTCTGGGCGACTGGGCCGAACGCATCGGCTGGGAAAGCTTCTTCAAGCTGACCGGCCTGAAGTTCACCCACCACCTGATCGACGACTTCCGCGACCCGGCGTACTACACCTGGCGCCAGAGCACCCAGTTCAAGTTCTAGGCCGGTCTTGAAAACGCCCCGGCGGCGCGCCGCAGTGTCGCCGGGGCCAGGAGAAAAAACATGGCTGACGAAAAAGACATCATCGTCGAATTCCTGAAGGGCAAGTCCGCTTCCAAGTCCAAATTCTACTTCAAGGACTTCACGGACCTGTTCCCCGACAAGGGCCCCCGCGAAGTGAAGAAGATCCTCACCAGGCTGGTGAATGAGGAAGTGCTGGAATTCTGGTCTTCCGGTTCCACCACCATGTACGGCCTCAAGGGGGCCGGCAAACAGGCCCATACCGAGGGCGAAGATTAAGCGACTGCCGGGCGGTCGTGCCTCCCGCACCGGCAACAGTCCGCACCCCACGCAGTCGGGACCGCGACGGACGCAAATATCATACGGTATGCCGCCAAATACCGTTCAGGAGCATGTGCTCTGCCTTACCCCACAGAAATGCCGCGAGCCATCGCGGCATTTCCGTTTTCCGCACGGATGCAACGCCTGTCCGGCGAAGGCAAGGGGCCCTGCCCCGCGTATCGTCCCCGGCGGTCTGCGGCGACAGCGCCCCCGGTGTTTCCCGTCCCGCTTTCCGGCGGCGGCAGGGCTGGGCAAGGGCCTGCGCCAGTCCCTCCGCCTCCTGCCTGCGCCGGGCAGCGCTCTTGTACTGCCAGTCACCGGGCTGAGCGGCCCCCGTACGCGCGCAGGGAGAACGTCCTTATGTACCGGGCTGAGCGGTCCCTCCTCCCCATGCCGCCCTCCTGCGCCCGCATCACATCCCGCCGGCTTGAATCCTCCGCCCGCCCCGCCTACACTGCGGCCATATGCCGCGACCTGCCGCCCTTCACAGCTTCCCGTGCGGGCATCAGGCGGCCGCGAGCCCCTCGGGATCGCGCACTTCCTGCGCGCCCGTTACGGAGGTCTGTCATGGGCGTCACCTTTTCCCTCAATGACGAAGAACGGCAATGGCTCTCCCGGCTGGCCCGGGACAGCATCACCACGGCCCTTGAGGGCCGGGAGGACGTCCCGCCGCCCCTGCCGTCCGCGCTGGCCGGAGGGACGCTGGCCCAGTCCCTGGGCTCCTTCGTGACCCTGAACAAGGACGGCGACCTGCGGGGCTGCATCGGCAACATGGTGGGCCGGGAGCCGCTCTGGCAGAACGTCTGGCGCATGGCCCGTGCCGCCGCCTTCGAGGATCCCCGCTTCCCTGCCCTGGATGCGGCGGAATGGCCGCACTGCCACCTGAACATCTCCGTGCTGGGCCCCCTGAGCCCTTGCCCGGACCCGGCGCGGATCGTCATCGGCCGTCACGGCCTGCTGCTGCGCCTGGGCATGCGCCAGGGCGTCTTCCTGCCGCAGGTGCCCGTGGAACAGGGCTGGGATCTGGGGCAATATCTGGAACATCTCTGCCGCAAGGCCGGTCTGCCCGCAGGCAGCTGGCGTGATCCGCAGGCACTGCTCTTCTGGTTCGAAAGCCTGGTCTTCGAGGCCTGAACCAAAGAGCCCTGAGGAGGAAGTATCCCTGCCTGCCGCGCTGTCCGTGCCCCTCGCGCGCTTTCTCCAGGGAAGTGTCTCCACAAAGGACCGGGGGTCTGCCTTCTTGATTCCTCCACGCCGGGGGCGGCATCCTGCCGCCGTGTCCGACAGCGGATGCCCCACGGCTGCGGTCTTCTCGAAGCCCGCGCGCCTCTATCCTTTCCCCGATATATCGGTCCACAGACGAAACGCCGCCGCCTGAAATATCCCAGCCGCCATACGGGAAGGCTTGCAGTCCGCCGTCCGGAGCCCCGGACGAAAGTCCACAAATCAGCCTGTCGGCGCCACGGCCCGAAACGAAAGACCACCCGCCGTGCGGGTGGTCTTGATGTATCCAATATCCCCTAGCGGCGGCGGATCACGGAGGGCAGGGCAAAATACAGACGCGCGGCCAGGTCGAAGCAGGCCCCGGGCAGATAGCTGGCCCACCAGAACAGGCGGTATTTGCGCGAGCCGTCACGCCAGGGCCGGATGACGGCGCGGGCCTCGCTGCCGCGCCCTTCGCGCCACAGGCTCACGGCCTTCTGGAAGGCGGCGCGGCGCGTCAGCAGGCTGACGAGCCCGGGATGCGCCGCATCATAGCCGGGCCAGAGGCGGCGGTGCTTTTCCAGGATGTACAGGGTCTCGTCCGCGAACTGGCCGAACTTGCGGAAGGTGGTGTTGTTGCCGTGCACCCGCCACAGGGTCAGGGGCGCGTCCACATGATCCAGTTCCCAGTCATGGGCCACGCGGTAGAAGATATCGGCCTCCTCGCAAACGTTGAGGCTCTCGTCGAACCAGACCGGCGCGCCTCCCTCACGGGCGGGCGGGCAGACCACGCTGTCCAGGGCCGCGCGGGAGAGCATGGCCGAGGACATGGAGATCCACTGCCGTTCCATGAGGGCGGCAAAGGCCTTGCCGCGCTGGGGGCGGGACTCGGCGAACAGGCGCTTCAGCACATGTTTGCCGTCGAAGATCTCGGTATCGGTGCTGACCAGGCCCACATGCGGATCGGCTTCGAAGCAGGCCACCTGACGGGCCAGCTTTTCGGGCCGCCACAGGTCGTCGCAGTCCAGAAAGGCCACATAGCGGCCCCGGCTCCGGGCGATGGCCAGATTGCGGGCCGCGCCCAGGGGCACGGTCTCTTCGCCGCGAAAATAGCGCAGGCGGCCGGCCAGCCCGGCATGGCCCCGGGCTATCTGCGGGCTGCTGTCCGTGGAGCCGTTGTCCCAGAAGATGACCTCGAAATCGGTGAAGGTCTGGGCGGCCAGGCTGTCCAGGGTCTCCTGCAGATGTTCGGAGCTGTTCAGGCAGTTCATGATGACGGAGACCACGGGGGCCTCGGGCATGGGGACATGATGCATGGATGTACCTCGCGATGACGGGGACGACAGGTTCATGGAGCGTACGGGCCGGAAGACCCAGAGACGGCACAGCAGATAGAGGAAGAGAGGGGACGCCAGGGAGGCGGCAGGCAGGGCCAGACCGTGGGGGACGCCGCACCAGCCGAGCCCCCGGGCGAACAGGTCGCCCAGCCAGAGGCCCGCGCCCTGCACCAGGACGAAGCGGGGCAGCATGCGGGCGTGGTCGCCGCCCCTGATGCCGAACGTCCAGAAACAGTGCCCGGCATAGGCGGCCAGCAGGGCCAGCAGCCCGGCAAGGCCATGGGCCGCCGGGGCGGGCCAGCGGGCCCAGCTGACGAGCAGATGGCCCGCCCAGAGATAGCAGAGGGTGGCGCTGCTGCCCACCATGCCGAAACGGAGCAGGGAACGGGACAGCAGGCTGCGGGCAAAGGCCGTGGTCTCGGACAGTATCGTCATGGCATGTTCGGGTGGCATGCGCCGGGTATGGCCCCGTACCGGCAGGGGCCGGACGGGCGGAGCCGCCTGCGGCGGCTCCGTTATCGGGAAAGGTCAGGCCAGGGTTGCCGTGATGACGTCGCAGATGTGTTCCACATCGGCGGCGCTCAGGCCGGGATGCATGGGCAGGGTCACCAGTTCGCCGTAAAGCTGCTCCGTCACGGGCAGGGGCAGGGAGCCCGGAGCGGGACGGAACAGGCTCAGCAGATGATTGGGCTTGTAGTGGACGCCCACAGGGATGCCCGCGGCGGTGAGGGCGGCCTTGAGCTCGTCCTTGCGGCCGTTGAGCACGCGCACGCAGACGATGTGCGGCACTACGAAGTCCTGCGGGTCGGCCTGCAGGAGGCGCAGGCCGTCCAGCCCCGCCAGACGCTGCCGGTAGATGTCGCCCAGGGCGCGGCGGGCCGGGATGAATTCCCCGTCCAGACGCGAGAGCTGCACGCGGCCGATGGCGGCCATGATGTTGCTCATGTGGAAGCGCCAGCCGATGCGCTTCACGTCCGGGTCCCAGGTGCGGGTACCGGCAAAGCGGGATCGGGTGTCGCCTTCCACGGAGAGCAGGCGGGCGTCGGCGGCATAGCCGGCTTCCGTGGCATTGAAGAAGACGGCGCAGCCGCCTTCGCCGGAGGTGATGTTCTTGATGCCGTCAAAGCTGAAACAGACCACGTCCCCGAAGCTGCCGATCTTGCGGCCGTGGTGCAGGCAGCCGAAGGCATGGGCGGCGTCTTCGATGACGCGCAGGCCGTGTTCTTTGGCGAAGGCATGGACCTCGTCCAGGTGCCAGGGGTTGCTGGCGTAGTGGACGGGCATGATGGCCAGCGTGTCGGGCGTGATGCGGCGGGCGGCGTCCTTGAGGTCGATGGTGCCGGTCTCGGCCAGCACGTCACAGGCCACGGGCTCGCAACCGGCGGCCTCGATGGCCTGGAAGGAGGCCACGAAGGTCAGGGACGGCACCAGGATCTGCGGCTTGCGGGCGGCATCGCGCGGGGCGATGGCGTCCACGGCCAGGGTCAGGGCGGCGGTGCCCGTGTTGGTGGTCACCACCTGTTCGGGCGCCACGCCCAGATAGGCGGCCAGTTCCTGTTCGAACAGGCAGGTCTCGTGTCCCATGCCCAGATAACCGTCTTCGACGATGACGCGCCGGACGGCTTCGGCCTCGGCTTCGCCCACGATGGAACGGGAAAGACGCATGCTCATGGCATCTCCTCATGTTTCATGGAAAAGTACCGGGCAGAGGCAGCCCGGAACTTTGCAATACGCTCTATCGTACGGCTGGGCAAGCAAGGTGTGGGGGACTTTTGTGCACGGTACGGGGCGGCAGGGCGGGCCGCCGTGCCGGGGCGGCACCCTGCGGTATGTGTGCGGACGGGCTGCTCTTTCGCTCGACCTTTTGCCCCGGCTTTGGCATGCTGCTGCGACGCACGGAGGCCCGGACCGGCCGCGCCTCCGGCCCCGGCTACCGAGGAGGAGATATCGTCATGTGGGTTCGCATCTGGCCGCATCTGGCCCTGCTGCTGGCCATGGTTTTCTGGAGCACGTCCTATGTGGCCCTGCGCATCGCGCTCAGCGCGCTGGATCCGTTCACGGTCATGGCCGGGCGCATGGGCGTGGCCACATTGCTGTTCCTGCCGCTGTGGGGCGGGCTGCTGCGCGACCTGCGCCGCAAGGGACAGTGGCGCTGGCTCCTGCTCATGGCCTTTGCCGAGCCCTGCTGCTACTTTTTGCTGGAGACCCGCGCCCTGTGCCTGACCACGGCCTCGCAGGCGGGCATGATCATCTCGCTGCTGCCGCTCATCACCGCCGTGGTGGCCTGGCGCCTGCTGGGCGAGCGGGTCAGCCTGCGCGGCTGGATAGGCTTTGCCCTGGCCGTGGCCGGGGTGGTCTGGCTTTCCCTGCAGTCGGCCGTGGACGAGACCGCCACGGCGCCCGTGCTGGGCAATTTCTTCGAGGGGCTGGCCATGGTCTGCGCCGCCCTGTATACCGTGCTGGCCCGGCGTCTTTCCGCCGCCTATTCGCCCTTGCAGATCACGGCCGTGCAGTCCTTCGTGGGCATGAGCTTTTTTGCCGGGCTGCTGGCGCTGGCGCCCCTGGACTACACGCCCGTGCTGCTGCATGTGGAAGTGCCGGACTGGGCCCCCTGGGCCAGCGTGGTCTATCTGGGCGGGGTGGTCTCGCTGGGGGGCTACGGCCTGTACAACGTGGGGGTCAGCCGTCTTTCCGCCGCCGGTGCCGCCGCCTACACCAACCTTATCCCCATCCTGACCCTGGCCAGCGGCGTCATCCTGCTGCGCGAGGTCTTCTTGCCCGGCCAGTACATGGCCTCGGTGATGGTGGTGGCCGGGGTGCTGCTCAGCCAGTGGGGCGGTCAGAAAGGCCGGCGCGAGGATAGTTAGGGGCTGTGCGGATTTTTGGGGAAGATGTCCGGCAGGTTCGGAAATATAAAAAACAGGGCGCCCGCCTCCTGAAGGAGACGGGCGCCCTGTTTTGGGTCTGCGGGAAAGGATCAGGCATTGCCCGCGTAGAACACGTGGCGGGCGCTGCGGGCCGCGCTGATGCGGTAGATCTGGATGGTGTAGCGGCCCTTGCCGCCGCACAGGGGGCAGGAATCGGTGATCAGCACGCAGCTGGCATCCAGTTCCAGCGGGTCGATGCCCACGGCCGCCAGCAGGCGGCGGGTGCGCCCCTTTTCCCAGACGATGGGCGCGCCGCAATGGCCGCACTCCACATAGAGCATGTCGGGGTCGAAGGCTTCCGGCTGCGGCAGCACGGGCACGTTGACCGTATGGGGGGCCTCTTGCCGCGCGCTCAGGGAGCGGCTGCCGTGCAGCAGGGGGCGTCTGCGGTTGAGGGGGCGCCGGAGGGCGCGCTTGCCTTGCATCTGGCGGCCGGATAGAGTGGCCGCATGTCTGGAGTATCTCGTCATATTCGTTTGTTACCGCCTGAGTTGCGCAATCAGATCGCCGCCGGCGAGGTGGTGGAGCGCCCGGCCAGTGTGGTCAAGGAACTGGTGGAAAACAGCCTGGATGCCGGCGCCACGCGCGTGGACGTGTTTTTGGAGAACGGCGGCCAGAGCTGCATCCGCGTGCAGGACGACGGCGCGGGCATCGCCCCCGGCGAGCTGGAACTGGCCGTGACCCGTCACGCCACCAGCAAGATCGCCAGCATGGACGATCTTGAGCATATCGCGTCCTACGGCTTCCGTGGCGAGGCCCTGCCGAGCATCGCCTCGGTGGCCCGCTTCAGCATGGAATCCGCCGTGACCGGAGCCGACGGCGGGACGGAGGCCAGCCGCATCGTGGTGGAATTTGGCCGCCTGCTGGCGGTGGAGCCTTCGGCCCTGCATCGGGGCACCATCGTGGAAGTGCGCGATCTGTTCACCAATATACCCGCACGGCTCAAGTTTTTGAAGACCCCGGCCACGGAGCTCAAACGGGCCCAGGACTGGCTGGTGCGTCTGGCGCTGGCCCGCTGCGACGTGGGCTTCACTCTCAGGGCCGGGGAACGCGAGGCCCTGCGCTTTTTGCCCGGGCAGAGCCTGCGCGACCGCCTGGCCCTGCTGTGGCCGCGTCTGGTGGTGGAGGCCCTGCGGCCGTTCGATGCCGAACGCCACGGCATCCGGGCCCGGGGGCTGGCGGCCCTGCCGTCGGTGAGCCAGCAGCGCGGGGACCGCATCCTGCTGTACGTCAACGGCCGCAGCGTCAGCGACAAGCGCCTGCTGGCTGCCGTGCGCGAGGCCTACAAGGGGCGCATCACCAGCCGGGACTATCCGCAGGTGGTGCTCTTTGTGGATATGCCGCCCGACATGGTGGACGTCAACGTGCATCCGGCCAAGAGCGAGGTCCGTTTCCGGGACGAGTCCTCGGTCTTTTCCGCCGTGCTTCATGCCGTGCAGGGGGCCCTGGTCAGCGACGTGGAAAGCGTGCTGGATGCGGCCCGCGAAGCCGACGATGCCCGTCCGGTGGCGGCGCAGTCCCGCCTGTGGGACGACCTGCCCCCGCGCCCGCAGGGCTTTTGGGGCAGTGCCGATGCCGCGCCCCTGATGCGGCATGCGGAGGACGAGACGCGGGAAGACGAAGGCCAGTGGCAGGTGCGGCGGCCCGATGCGGACGACGGCACGGCCCCTGAGTCCATGACGGGCACGGGAGCCGTGGCGGATGCCCCGTCCATGCCGTCATCTTCCGGCAGTGCGGCGGCCTTCGCCTCCGGGCGGACGGCCCCTGCGGGCCTGCGGGAAGCCGTGCCTCCTTCGGCGTTTTCGGCCGCGTCCTTTGCGGAGGATGCGGAAGGGACGGGACGTTTGTCCGCCGACAGACAGGAATTTTTCGAGAGCGCCCGGCAGACGGCCCGCATGGCCATGCCGCCCGACCATGTGACGACCGTGACGGGCCGTGAAGGCTCGGACGGGACCACAGCGGAAAGCTTTCCTGTGCCGGAGACGGGCGGGCCGGAGGGCCTGCCGGGAACCGGGGATGCCGCCTGCGGCCCCGGTACTGCCGTGACGGACGAAAGCGTCGCCGGACGGCATGAGCTGGTGGTGGGCGGCCTGACCTATCTGGGCCAGGTGGCCGAGACCTACCTTGTCCTGCGCGATGCTTCCGGCGCCCTGATGCTGCTGGACCAGCACGCGGCGCACGAGCGCGTGCTCTACGAACGTTTGCGCAAGGGGGCCTTCGCGGGCACGGCCCAGTGCCTGGCCCTGCCGCTGGAGCTGGCCCTGCAGCCGGTGGAAGAAGAGCGCTTTCTGGAAGTACGCGACAATCTGGAGCGCATGGGCTTCGATGTCTCCTGCTCCGGCGGCCGCCTGCTGGCCCGGGGCATCCCGCCCTCTCTGTCCCGCAGCGAGGCCGGGGAATTCCTGCGCGAGGTGCTGGCCGGTCGCAAGGACGACATTCGCGCCATGTTCATTTCCCTGTCCTGCAAGGGCGCCATCAAGGCCGGGCAGCGTCTGGCCGATGACGAGGCCGCAGCCCTGCTGCGCCAGTGGCTGCATACGCCGGAGCGGGAATACTGCCCCCACGGCCGCCCCAGCATCCTGCGCTGGGATGCCGTGGCGCTGGAGAAACTGTTCAAGCGGCGGCAGTGAGGCCTCCGGCCCTGTGGCGTGCGCGGCGTTCCCATACGCTGCGGGAAGGCCATGTTCCGGTGCCGACGGGCCTCAGCCGCAGGGCGCATTTGCCCATGACCGGCGGGCAGTTGTTCTGACCGTGCAGGGAAAACGGGCATCCGGGTGCCGTATGGATAAAAAAAGACCGGGACAGTCCCTCAGGGACTGTCCCGGTCTGTCATTCAGGGGATGGGAAGCAGCGGGGCCTCACAGACAAGTGCAGAGTCCCATGAAGCCGGGGCTGCAGCTGCCGCATCCGGGCATCTCTATTGCCGCATGGCCCGCAGGCCGTTGGCCACCACCAGCAGGGCCGTGCCCACGTCGGCGAAGACGGCCATCCACATGGTGGCGTGGCCGGTGAAAGTCAGGGCGAAGAACAGCGCCTTGACGCCCAGCGCCAGCGTGATGTTCTGCACCAGGATGGCAAAGGTGGCCCGGGACAGGCGGATGAAGCGGGGGATCTTGCGCAGGTCGTCGTCCATGAGCGCCACGTCGGCGGTCTCGATGGCGGTGTCCGTGCCGTTGCCGGCCATGGCGAAACCGACGTCGGCCCGGGCCAGCGCCGGGGCGTCGTTGATGCCGTCGCCCACCATGCCCACCTTGTGTCCCCGGGCTTCCAGTTCCTCGATGACGGCGAGCTTGTCCGCCGGGAGCAGACCGGCCTTGAAGCTGTCCACGCCCACCTGACGGGCGATGGCCGCTGCCGTGTGTTCGTTGTCTCCGGTGAGCATGACCGTGGTCACGCCCAGTGCCTTCAGTTCCCTGACAGCTTCCAGACTGCTTGCCTTGAGCGTATCGGCCACGGCGAACAGGGCCCGGATGCCGTCGTCGCCCACGAGTGCGACCACGGTCTTGCCCTGCTGCTCCAGCCGGGAGATCCGTTCGTCGAGGGCTGCCGGGTACCGGCCCAGCGATGCCGCAAGGGCGCGGTTGCCCAGATACCAGCGCCGGCCGGCCATGATGCCGCTGACGCCCTGACCGGGCAGGGCCGTGAAGTCGTCCACGTCCTGCAGGGGGATGTGGTCCGCCAGGGCGGCCTGGGCGATGGCCCCGGAAACGGGATGGTCGGAGCGGGCCGCCAGACTGGCCGCCAGCGAACGGACGGCCGCTTCATCTTCCTGCCCCGTGCAAAGGCAGTCGGTCTGGCGCGGCTTGCCGTGGGTGAGGGTGCCGGTCTTGTCCAGGGCCAGGCAGTCGAGGCGTCTGCCCTGTTCCAGGAACATGCCGCCCTTGATGAGGATGCCGTAGCGGGTGGCGGCGGCCATGCCGCTGACGATGCTCACCGGCGTGGAGATGACCAGGGCGCAGGGGCAGCCGATGACCAGTATCACCAGCGCGGTATAGATGGCGTCCGTCCAGGCGCTGCCCAGGAACAGGGGCGGCACCAGGGCGGCCAGCAGGGCCACCAGGAAGACGGCCGGGGTGTAGTAGCGCGCGAAGGTATCCACAAAGCGCTGCATGGGGGCGCGGCTGCCCTGGGCCTCTTCCACGGCATGGATGATGCGGGCCAGCGTGGTGTCCGTGGCCGCGGCGGTCACCCGGAATTCAAAGGAGCCGGAGGTATTGAGGGTCCCGGCGTAGACCGTGTCCCCGGCCTGCTTTTCCACCGGCATGCTCTCGCCGGTGATGGGCGACTGATCCACCAGGGAACGGCCGTCCAGCACCAGACCGTCCAGGGCGATCTTTTCGCCGGGGCGCACGCGCACACGGCTGCCCACGGCCACCGTGCGGATGTCGGCTTCCTGCCAGCTGCCGTCCTCTCGCAGCACCGTGGCCGTATCGGGCGCCAGGGCCAGCAGGTCCTTGATGGCGTTGCGGGCCCTGTCCAGGGCCTTGGCCTCGATGGCTTCCGAGACATTGAACAGCACCATGACCATGGCGGCTTCCGGGAACTGCCCGATGAGCACGGCCCCGGTGACGGCCACGGACATGAGGGCATTGATGTTCAGGTCGAGGTTGGAGACGGCCAGCCAGCCCTTGCGGTAGGTGGTCAGGCCGCTCAGCAGGATGGCGATGAGGGCGCAGCACAGGGGCAGGAGCGTCAGCACGGGCCAGCCGCCCACGCTCCAGGAGGCCATGTCGAGACCGAAGGGACGCGCCCCCCAGTGCTGGATGAGTTCCAGGATCTCGGAAAGGGCGGCAAAGCCGCCGGCCACGGCCAGCCGCTTCCAGGGGATGCGGGGGGCCGGGATGGCATCGTGCGCCTGTGTCGTGCCTTCCAGCAGCCGGGCGCCCATGTCCAGTCCTTCCAGAGCGGCGGTGATGGCCGGGAGGGCCGCGGGCTCGTGCCGTACGCGCACATGGCGCTGCATCAGGTCGATCTCAAGGCCGTGCAGGCCCGGCAGGCCCTCCAGGGCCTTGCGGATGAGGCGTTCTTCCGTGGGGCAGTCCATGCCGCTCACCGCAAAGACGGCCGTGGCGCCTTCGGCGGCATCCAGCGGCTCCGGCGTCATGTCGATGGCCTTCAGGGCCGCCTCGATGGACGCGGTGGACGGGAGCTCATGTTCCACGGTGAGCACGCGCTGCATGAGGTTGAAGGTGAGGCCGGTGATGCCGGGCACAGTGGCCAGCTTCTTCCTGATGAGCGCCTCTTCCATGGGGCAGTCCATGTTGAGGATGCGGTATACGGCGCGCGTGGCGGAAGGGGCCGCCAGCGTGCTCCAGTCCACGGCCTGGGGCGCGTCATGGCCGCAGCAGCAGGAGCCGTGCTCGTGCGCATGGTCGTGGTCGCAGCTTTCGTGGTCATGCGCATGGCAGCTTTCCGCATGGGCGTGCGGGTGGTCGCCGTGTCCGTGGTCATGACCGCAGCACTCGTGGCTGTGGTCATGGCTGTGGCTGCCGTGCTCGTGGCCGTGGTGTTCGTGCCCGGCGGGCAGGGTGGCATGAAGTACCTTGTCACATACGAAGCCGTGCGGGTGCCGGGCACCGCAGGGGCATAAAAACAGTGTTTCACTGCTCATGGTCGTTCCTCCGCGGGGATGCCGATGTCCGGCGTCCCCTGGTCGTTCTTGCTATAGACAGACCATAGGGCCTATAGTCACTATAGGGTCAAGAGGGGAGGAACGCCCGCGGAAAAATTTTTCCGGCAGCTGGGGGAATACCCCGGACAAGCCGGATCGGAGGAGGCGCATGAAAGTGAAGATAGGCGAGCTGGCGAAGATGACCGGCTGTCAGGTGGTCACCATCCGCTATTACGAAAAGGAAGGGCTGCTGAAACGCCCGGAACGCACGGAACGGAACTATCGTCTTTACGGGGACGAGGACATCGCGCGGCTGCGCTTCATCCGGCATTGCCGCCGGCACGGCATGAGCCTGGACGAGATCCGCACCCTGCTGGTGTACAGCGACCATCCCACGGGCAGCTGTGACTGGATCAATGCGCTCATCCACAAGCATATCGAAGCGGTGGAGCAGCAGATACGGGATCTTGAGCACCTCAGGGCGCATCTTGAATCCCTGTACCACAAATGCGACGGCAGCCGGGAAGGGGGCTGCGGCATCCTGAAGAGCCTCATCGACGGCGAGAACTGCCAGTACTGTCAGGCACGGCAGCAGCGCACGGGGCAGGAGCATCCCTGAGTTACGCAGGGCCGTCTTTGGGCCCCTCTGCATCCGGACGGGAAGAAAAAAACGGGGCGGATCAGCCGGCTGATCCGCCCCGTCGTGCGTGTACCGGGATGTCCGGCCTAGCGCGCGCCCTTGGGGAAGAGCACCACGCCCACGGTCTTGAAGATGATGTGGATGTCCAGCAGGATGGAGATGTTCTTCACATAGAACAGGTCGTATTCCAGCTTGTGGCGGGCATCTTCCTCATTGGCGCCGTAGGGGTAGCAGACCTGGGCCCAGCCGGTGAGGCCGGGCTTCACGGTATGGCGCAGGCTGTAATAGGGGATGTGTTCCTTGAGCTGCTTCACGAAGGTCATGCGTTCGGGACGGGGACCGATGAAGCTCATGTCGCCCTTGATGATGTTCCAGATCTGGGGCAGCTCGTCGATGCGCACCTTGCGGATGAACTTGCCCACGCGGGTCACGCGGGCGTCATTGGCGGCGGCCCAGACGGCGCCGTTCTTTTCGGCGTCGGTACGCATGGAGCGGAACTTGTAGACCGTGAATTCCTTTTCATACAGGCCCACACGATCCTGACGGTAGATGACCGGGCCCGGCGATTCCAGGCGGATCAGCAGGGCGGTGATGAGCATGATGGGCGCGGCCGGGATGAGCAGCATCAGGGACAGGAACAGGTCGAAGGCGCGCTTCAGGCGGCGCAGGCTGCCGCGGGTGTTGAGCGAAAAGCCTTCGGTCTGCAGCAGCCATTCCTCGGTGATCTGGGAAAGGGGCAGGCGCTGCACCACATGCTCGTAGAAGGTGCGGATGTCCACCACCATGGCGCCGTGCAGCTTGGCTTCCAGCAGGTCATGGGCGATGTCGTCGTCGATGGGGGCGTCGGGCAGGAGCACGATCATGGTCGCGCCGTGCTTCTTGGCGGCTTCCAGGGCCATGAAGGGCGGGCCAAAGCACTCACCGGCGTCGGGATCCTGGTCCTTTTCCCCCACATAGCCCAGGATGCGGGCCTTGGGCAGGCCTTCGGCCAGCAGCTTGCGCACCTTGCCGCCGCGGTCCACGCCCACCAGCAGGACGCGCAGGGGATGGGTCAGCTTGTCGGCATTGAGGTAGTAGAGGAAGCGCCAGCCCAGGCAGAACACGAAGGAGAGCGCGAAGAGCAGGAGCACGGTCACGCGGTCGAAGCGCCAGTTCTCCAGGGCGAAGGACGCCGTGGCCGAGCTGATGATGCCCAGCACGCAGGCCACCAGGATGCGGCCCAGGGTGTCCTTGAAGTCTTCCATGCCCACGCTGTAGGCATCGAGGATGTAGAAGAACAGCAGATAGAAGAAGATGGTGAACAGGGAGGCGCCGGTGTAGTCGTCAAAGACGCTCAGGTCGGGCGCGATGGTCACCATGCCCGAAACGGCCAGGGCCAGCAGGATGCAGCACAGGTCCACCACCTGCATCAATGCCATGCGGTAACGGCTGATCATAGTTTCTCCATTTTTTCGTACAGTGGACGGGACAGGCCCGTGGGCCGCCTGCGGCGGACGGGCTGTCCCTGTGACCGCGAGACACCGTCGTCCCGGCGGGGCCGGGACAGGAGCGGGCCGCCACGGGCCCGCATGGTTGCTTGTTTATCCGGCCGCGCGGGGCACGCGCATGTCGACCAGGATCTTCTCGGCCACGACTTCGGCATCGAATTCGCGGCAGGCCAGATCCCGGCCGGCGGCCCCCATGCGGACCAGCAGTCCGGGTTCGTCCAGCAGGCGGCGCATGGCGGCGGCCAGCGCCCGCGGATCATGGGCGGCGCAGATGCAGCCGTTGACGCCGTCTTCCACCACCTCGCGGCAGCCGGGCACATCCGTGACCACGGCGGCGCGGCCCATGCTCATGCCTTCCATGATGGACGTGGGCGTGCCTTCACGCCACGAAGGCAGCACCAGCGCGTGGCAGGCCTCCACATAGGGGCGCACGTCGCGGGTCTCGCCCAGGTATTCGATGCTGCCTTCGTCCTGCCAGCGGCGCACCTGGGCCAGATCCACGCTGCCCAGGCCCTGTTCCGGCGGGCCCAGCAGCTGGAAGCGGGCGGCGGGGTACTGCGTTTTCAGTTCCCTGGCCGCGGCGGCGTATTCGGGCAGGCCCTTGGCCTCCAGCAGGCGGCCCACCAGCAGGAAGATGATCTCCCGTTCTTCGGGGGCGCAGCCTTCGGCGGGCAGGGGCGGCAGGGGCGCTTCGGCAAAGCGGCGGATGTCCACACCGGTGCCGCGCGCCATGAGCACGCGCGCGCTGCGGCGCAGGATGCCGACCTTGCGGAACAGCTCCGCGTCGTCGCGGTTCTGGAAAAACACGCCTTCGGCCCCGGCAAGGGCGCAGTGGTACAGGCCGATGCTCAGGCGGTTGACGCATTTCTTGAAGAAGTTGTCCGCCTCGAAGGCGTAGCCCAGGCCGGTGATGGTGGCGTAGATGTGCGGCACCCGCGCCAGACGCGCCGCCATGCAGCCGTAGATGACGGGCTTGATGGTGGTGGCGAAGAGCAGGTCCGGCTTTTCCTGCCTGAACAGGCGGTACAGGGCGTGCATGGTGGCCATGTCGCGCAGGGGATTGAGGCCCTTGCGGTCCAGGGGATAATGGCACAGGCGCACGGCCGGGCCTTTCCGGAAGGCGGGATCTTCTTCGCCGATGGCGCGGATGGCGGCCTCGGCAGCGTCGTCGCCCGCGGGCACGGCGCAAAGGACCTCATGCCCGGCGGCACGCATGCGGCGCATGAGGACGGTCCAGAAATTGGAAGTGGAACGGGCCTGATTGCCCAGGATGAGTATTTTCACGGCATATCCTTTGCCCACCTGTCCGGCGGGTACGCTCCGTGATGGGGCGCTGTCTGTCCTGCGGGGCAAAGACCGTCCCCGCCTGGCCGGACCGGAAAGGGGAGACGTGTCGGCCGGGTGCGGCCGGCCCCCTGTTTGGTGGGCTCTTCACGGGCTATACCAGCATCCCTTGCCGCTGAAAAGAGGCAAAGGGGCCCTGCGGGCGGGGACAGGATGTGAACAAAAAAACGCGATTCCGGCAGGATGCGGCAAAAAAGCTCCTGCCGGGGCAGGGGGGCCGTCTTTTGACAGCGGCGTCGGCACAGCGTACAAGGAAAGCACGCCGTCTGTGCCGCGAAGGCGGGTCCTCCCGTTTTCGCGGCCTCCCGGCGGGCAACCACGACCTCTGATAAGGAAGGCAATATGAGCGCCTATACCCAACTGTGCGAAAAAATGCGTGCCGAACCCTCCACCTGGCTGGTGACCGGCGTTGCCGGTTTCATCGGCTCCAACCTGCTGGAACATCTGCTCAAGATGGGGCAGACCGTGGTGGGTCTGGACAACTTCCTCACCGGTTACCAGAAGAACCTGGACATGGTGGAAGCCCTGGTGGGCCCCGAAGCCTGGAGCCGCTTCACCTTCATCGAAGGCGACATCCGCGATCTGGATACCTGCCGCAAGGCCTGCGAAGGTGTGGATCATGTGCTGCATGAAGCCGCCCTGGGTTCCGTGCCGCGCTCCATCGACGATCCCATCCTGTCCAACAGCTGCAACATCACCGGCTACCTCAACATGCTGGTGGCCGCGCGCGATGCGGGCGTGAAGAGCTTCGTCTACGCCGCGTCCTCCTCCACCTACGGCGATTCCCCCGAGCTGCCCAAGGTGGAAGACAAGATCGGCAACCCCCTGTCGCCCTACGCCGTGACCAAGTATGTGGACGAGCTCTACGCCGACGTCTTCGCCCGCTGCTACGGTTTCACCACCGTGGGCCTGCGCTACTTCAACGTCTTCGGCCGGCGTCAGGATCCCTACGGCGCCTACGCCGCCGTCATCCCCCAGTGGTTCGCCAGCCTGCTGAAGAAAGAGACCGTCTTCGTCAACGGCGACGGCGAGACCAGCCGCGACTTCTGCTACATCGACAACGTGGTGCAGGCCAACCTGCTGGCCAGCTTCGCCACGGACGAAGCCCGCAACAAGGTCTACAACGTGGCCTTTGGCCAGCGCACGACCCTGAACGAACTGTTCGACCTCATCCGTGAGGAAGTGGTGCGCCACATGCCCGAAGCCGCCACGGCCACGGCCACGCACCGCGACTTCCGTGCCGGTGACGTGCGCCACTCCCTGGCCGACATCACCCGTGCCCGCACCCTGCTGGGCTATGAGCCCCAGTTCGACGTGCGCACCGGCCTGCGTCTGGCCGGCGACTGGTACGCCGCCAACCTGTAGGCTGTCCTTTCGTTTTTGATGCCAAGGCCCCCGGCGAGTTTTCGCGCCAGGGGTCTTTTGTTTTCCAAAGGGAGGCGTTGCGGGGGAGTAGCCTCCTTTATCCTTGCTGCTGATGCCCGTAAGGGGCTTGCGGGCCGCCTTCAGTCGCGTTCAACTCTCTCGCATCCCTCCTCCAAATGTGCTTCATCCAGAGGGAGCGTATCTTCTCCCTCCATCTCCCATGACATTGTATCCTTTCCCGTGCATATCTTCCTGTTCCATGTGAAACGGCCAGTCCCTCCTGCAAAAGCAGGAGGGACTGGCCGTTGCATAAAGCGCGCTGGGGAAGGGGGAGCTTGAGGGGGGAACCCCTCTCGCGCTAGGCGAGGGGTTCTCCCCTCAAAATAAAAGCCTTATGGCATCGACAGTTGCACCGTCACAAAAGGCAAAGCTCCAGACTACACGTGCAGCAGCACGGACAGGGGGATGTCGCCCAGCACCTTGCGGCCGCCCAGGGCATCCTGTTCCATGAGCATGCAGCAGCCCGCCACGGTGGCGCCGCTCTGGCCCACCAGACGGATCATGGCATCCAGGGTGCCGCCGGTGGCCAGCACGTCGTCCACGATGAGGACGCGATCCTCCGGCGTCAGGGCATCCTTGTGCAGACACAGGGTATTGGAGCCGTATTCCAGGTCATAGCTGGCCTCGAAGGCTTCACAGGGCAGCTTGCCGGGCTTGCGCACCGGGGCCAGGCCCACGCCCAGACGTTGGGCCAGCGGCGCCGCGAACAGGAAGCCCCGCGCTTCGGCGGCCACGATGCGGGTGGGCCGCAGGGGACGGGCCGCATCGGCCATCCGTTCGATGACGTCCCCGAAGGCTTCGGGCGAGGCCAGCAGGGGCGTGATGTCGTAGAACAGGATGCCGGGCTTGGGGTAGTCGGGGACGTGGCGGATGAAGGAGGCGATATCCATGCGGGCTCCTTGGGGAAAATGTGGAAAAAGGGCGAGGCTCCGGCATCAATGGCCGGAATAGTCCAGAACATTGTTGAGGGGCGCGCTGCTGCTTTTGACCTGCCCGCCGGTGAACACATGCCGGGTCAGGCGCCAGCCGTCCATGTCGAGCACGTCCAGCTTGCCCTGCATGTCCGGTGTCAGATGGGCGCGGAAGGCCTCCACCACCTCGTCTTCGGGAAAGTAGGAACCTTCCATGGAGATGCGGGCCATATCGCCTTCCTGACAGAGCAGGGGCACGTCCTCGTCGTCGTTGAGGGCATCGTGCAGGGCCGATTCCAGCGCCGCGTACAGGGCGGGCGTCACAGGGTAGACATGGCCGTAGGCCTTGACCAGGGGATCGCGCACAGCAGGCTCCGGGGAAAGGGGTTGCGGCAGGAGGACAGCAGGGGCGCGGCGCGTCCGGCGGCCGGGGCGAGGTCTCATTTTGGGGCAAGTGTCCCAAAAAAGAAAGGCCCCGCTTGCGGCGGGGCCCCGGAAAGCGAAGGGCTCCCTTTCGGGAGCCCCTGAGATATCCTGTCTACTTGCCGTCCACGATGGCCTTGATCTTGCGGGCCATGGGCTGCACCAGCTCGCGCATGCTGTTGAGCATGATCTCTTCCGCGGCGCCGCCGGTGGGGATGCCGCTGCGGTTCTGGCTGGAGTTGAGGGTCTCCTTGACCACGCGGCCGCTGCGGGGCGCCAGACGGTAGGTGGCGCGCATGGAGGTGGCCAGTTCGGTGGCGGAGACTTCACGCAGCCAGGCCTGTTCCACGGTACCGGTGACGATATAGTCGGGGTTGCCGCTGCGGGCCTGGTTCTCGTCCATGGCGTAGGAGACCTGCACGCCCTGGCGGCGCAGCTCGTCGGCCAGGCCGCGGCTCACCCACTGGGCCAGGTCGTCGCTGGCCACGAAGGCGCTGCCGTCACGGCGCACGCCGAGGTTGGTGGTGTCCTGACGGTTATCGGTGAAGGGCACCACGGTCACGCGCGGAGCATTGGGAGCGGGCAGCACGGGATTGACCGCAGGCGCGGGCGAAAGCAGGCGCACGGTATTGCTGGGACCGCAGGCAGTCAGGAACATGGCCAGCATGAGCGCCAGCGAAAGGAAAAGAAGGCGTGTGATACGGGCGGATTTCATGGCAAGGTCTCGCAGGATAGATGTTTTAAAAAGTTTTGAGACTTTTTATATACGCAATGCCCTTGTCTTGCAAGGTCTGGGGGCTCGTGGTAGCGTGGCCTCCACATTGCGCATGCTATGCAGGAGTTTTTATGATCGACCTCAAACTGGTGCAAAAACAGCCCGAAGTGCTGGCCAAGGCCCTGGCCGACCGGCAGTCGCCGCTGAAAGTGGATGAGTTCCTCGAACTGGACGGCCGCCGTCGTGCGTTGCTGGCCGAAGTGGAAAGCCTGAAACAGCAGCAGAACGCCGCCTCCCGTCAGGTGGCCCAGATCAAGCGTGAAGGCGGGGACGCCTCCCACATGATGGAAGAACTGGGCGCCCTGTCGGCCCGCATCAAGGCCCTGGACGTGCAGACCGCCGAAGCCAAGGCCGCTGTGGAAAACTGGCTCATGGGTGTGCCCAACATCCCGGACGCCAGTGTGCCCGTGGGCAAGGACGAGACCGAGAACGTGGAAGTGCTCCGCTGGGGCACGCCGCGCCAGTTCGATTTCGATATCCGTCAGCACTGGGAGCTGGGCGGCGCCGCTCTGGATTTCGAGCGCGCCACCCGTCTGGCCGGCAGCCGCTTTGCCCTGTACATGGGCTGGGCCGCCCGTCTGGACCGCGCCCTGGTCAACTTCTTCCTGGACCAGCATGTGAAGCACGAGGACTACATCGAAGTCTGTCCTCCCTTCATGGTCAACCGCGCCACCATGACCGGCACGGGCCAGCTGCCCAAGTTCGAGGAAGACCTCTTCAAGATGCCGGCCTGGGACTACTACCTCATCCCCACCGCCGAGGTGCCCCTGACCAACATTCACGCCGGTGAGGTGCTGGACGAGGCCGACCTGCCCCGCGCCTACTGCGCCGCCACGCCCTGCTTCCGTTCCGAAGCCGGTGCCGCCGGCAAGGACACGCGCGGCCTGATCCGCCTGCACCAGTTCACCAAGGTGGAGATGGTGCGTTTTGCCCATCCTGACGACAGCTTCAACCAGCTGGAGATCATGGTGGGCCATGCCCGCACCCTGCTGGAAAAGCTGGAGCTGCCCTACCGCGTCATCACCCTGTGCACGGGCGACATGGGCTTCGGTTCCGCCAAGACCTACGACCTGGAAGTCTGGCTGCCTGCCCAGAACACCTACCGCGAGATCTCCTCCTGCTCCAACTGCATCGATTTCCAGGCCCGCCGTGCGGACATCCGCTTCAAGCCCAAGGGCGGCAAGAGCACCTACTGCCACACCCTCAACGGTTCCGGCCTGCCCACCGGCCGCGCCATGGCCGCCATCCTGGAGAACGGCCAGCAGAAGGACGGCAGCATCGTGCTGCCCAAGGCCCTGGTGCCCTACATGGACGGCGTGGAAGTCATCGAGCCTGCGGGCAAGAAGTAGTCCACAGCCGAACAGCGAATCTGACAAGGCGGTGTCCCTGCGCGGGATGCCGCCTTTTTTCGTGCCCGTGCTGCGGAAAACGCCGGGCCCGCCGGGAAATCGGGCATCCCTGTCCTGTGGAGGGGCCGGGATGCAGCGGGGGAAGGGGGGATACTTGCAGTGCCGGGCGTGGGGCAGGCGGTCCGCCGGGAGCCGTATGTTGCGGGATCGGGGGCGCGCAGGCTTTTTTAAGGACCGGAAGGCGGAAAGGGCCGGGGAAGCGCTTTGCCCGAAGCCGGGCGTGCCGCAGGGCGTCGTGCAGTCCTTACCTTCAGCGGGGGTGTCCGGGTGCGCAGCAGGGCGGGGAAAGGCGGGACACGCGGCCGCTGTCCGGTCGCGCATAAAAAAAGCGGCCTGCCGCGTGCGCGGCAGGCCGTGGAGTCCGCCCGTTGCGGGCGGTCCGGCTCCCCGAGGAGTGGGAGCCGGAGGAGGGTCCTTCAAGAGGGGGGATTACTGTTTCTGCACCGTGATGGAACGGGCGGCGGGGGCTTCAGGCTGTTTGCGGGGGATGACGATGGTCAGCACACCGTTCTTGTGGCTGGCGCTGATGTTTTCCACATCAGCATCTTCAGCCAAGCCGATCTGGCGGCAGAAGGAGCCGTAGACGCGTTCCTGCACATGGCAGACGGGTTCCTTGGCTTCCGCCTTTTCGCCTTCGGCGGCAGGGGCGGCGCAGCTTTCCATCTTCTTTTCACCTTCAACGGTCAGCATGCCGTCACGGACTTCGACCTTGACCTCATCGGGGTCCACACCGGGCACTTCCATGTGGATGGTGTAGGCCTTGTCGTCGCTGTGGATGTCCAGGCTGGGACGGATGTCGGCCTGCGGCTTGTCCATCAGGCTGGTCGGCCAGCCGGGCGTGAAGAAACCATTGAACAGACGGTCGATATCGTGATGCAGGCGGTCCAGGGGCTGGAAGCTCTGTTCGGGCTGCTGGGCGTTGCGGGGAGAGAACCAATGCTGGGGATATACACGGATAAGGCTCATTTCAATGCCTCCTGATATTTTTCCTTGTTGACATAGAAGTAAGGTGGGACGGCTAGTTGTCAACATGCTATGGAAAACTTTTCCAAAAACGGGGAAAGGTAGCCCCATGCGCTTCGACCATACGTTTTGGCCTGTTCCCGGCAGTCTGGGAGGTTTCCGGTTTTTATGGCCGGGGATTGCCAAACGTGGGAGGCGGGCGTATGGTGGCTCCATTCTCAGGGCGGGGTGCAAGTCCCCACCGGCGGTGATGGCGGTTTTCCGCATGAGCCCGCGAGCGCCGTACCATGCAACGTGGTGCGGGTCAGCAGATACCGGTGAGATCCCGGAGCCGACGGTAACAGTCCGGATGAAAGAGAACGGTTCGTTTTTCTGCCGTGTGGGGCGCAAAAAAGGACGGTCTTGGCGGCCGCCCCGCAGCGCGCACGGCAGCCGTGCCCTGATGCACATCTTCCGGCCCGTCCGGGCCGACCAAGGAGACGATGATGCATCAGTCCCCCGATATCCTGGCTTCTTTTGGTGATTGGGAAACGCGTATGGAACGCGCCCTGGCATCCGTGCGTGCGGGCAGGGGCGTCCTGGTGGTGGACGACGAGGATCGCGAGAACGAAGGCGACCTCATCTATCCCGCCCACAGCCTGACCGATGCGCAGATGGCCCGCCTCATCCGCCATTGCAGCGGCATCGTGTGCCTGTGCCTTACCGACGAGCGCGCCACCCGCCTGGGCCTGCCGCCCATGGTGGCCCACAACACCAATACCCAGCAGACCGCTTTCACCATCTCCATCGAGGCCGCCGAGGGCGTGACCACCGGCGTTTCCGCCGCCGACAGGGTGACCACCGTCAAGGCCGCCGTGGCCGAGGGCGCGCGTCCCGAGGACCTGCGCCATCCCGGCCATGTGTTCCCGCTGCGGGCCCGTCCCGGCGGCGTGCTGGAACGGCGCGGCCATACCGAGGCCACCGTGGACCTGATGTCCCTGGCGGGCCTGCCGCCCTGCGGTGTGCTGTGCGAGCTGACCAACGATGACGGCACCATGGCGCGTCTGCCGCAGGTGGCGGACTTTGCCCGTGCCAACGACCTGCCCCTGCTGGCCGTGGCGGACATCGTGCGCTGGCGTGAACGGCAGGAAGGCCGGGCCTGAGCCCCAGCCGTCTGATCCTCTTTTCCTGTCCCAGGACAGGGCTTGCCGTGGTCGCCGGCTGGAGTTGATGAATACCAGGAAAGAAAGCTGCCGGCGGCCGGCCGGGCAAGTATGAAAAAAAGGACGCTGTACAGCGTCCTTTTTTTATGCCCGGTTTTATCCGGGCCGGATACCGGCGGGGGACGGAGGAGGGGCGCCCCCGCCGGATCAATGCTGGCGGTGAAGGATGCGGTCGATGATGAAGGGGCGCACGGACAGGAGCGTTTCCCAGGTGGGGATCATGGAGACCTCGGAGGCCACGAGCATGAGGCCGATACCGGCCCACATGTTCCAGGGGATCTCCTCGCCAAGGATCAGCATGGCCAGGATGGGCGCCAGCACGGGCTTGAAGAAGAAGACCAGCGAGCCCTGCATGGCGGAGGTGGCTTCCATGCCCATGAAGTAGCAGGCATAGCCGCCCGCGGTGACGAAAACACAGATATAGAGCACGTTGAGGAGGTTGCCCGTGGTGTAGCCGCTGAAGAAGGGCATGGCGGCGAACATGGGCAGACCGGCGGCCTGCAGGGCATCGGCCACGGCGGGGATGTGGCTGATGAGCATGAGGACGATCATCTCGGCGCTGGCGGCCAGGCAGCTGAAGCAGGTGACGGCCACGCCGGAGTACTGGGCGCACTGCTTTTTGCCCAGCACGGCATAAAGGGCGAAGGTGGCGGCCGAGAGCAGCACCAGCGTGATGCCCACGGGATCGAGCGTGGTGTGCAGCGGGTCGATGATGATGAGGGCGGCCACCACTTCCATGACCAGGGCGGTGATGTGCTGGGGCCGGATGTCGGCGCGCAGGATGAGATAGGCGAAGGCCAGCACCAGCACGGGGTTGCAGCTGAACAGCACGCTGACCACCGAGGCCGGAGCGTAGAGGATGGACATCTGGTAGAACATCATGCTCACCACCAGGCCCACGAAGCCGAGCCAGGCAAAGCCTTTCCATGCGGCGGCGGTGACCCGTGACCCGTGCTGGCGCAGGCCGCGCAGGGCAAAGGGGATGAGCAGCAGGCCACCCACGAGGAAGCGGGTGCAGTTGAGCTGCATGGGGTTGAAATCATGGGCCACGGTCTTCAGGGCCACTTCCATGGAGCTGAAGAACACGGTGGCAAGAAAGATGAAAATGTATCCGCGGTTCATCGTTCAAGGTCCCTGGTTGGAAATCTGTTGCTGGAGAAGTGCTGCGCTTGCCTATAGCAAGGGGCCCTGATACGGTAAAATGCTTAGTTGATATCGTAGATATATCAAAAATGCATAACAGGAGAGCGCATGGAGCTGAACTGGGAGCTTTGCCGGATATTCTACCAGGTGGCGCGCTGCCGCAATTTCAGCCGGGCGGCGGCCATGCTGTTCACCAGCCAGCCCGCGGTATCGCGCTCCATGGCGGCCCTGGAGCGCGAGCTGGGCTGCCGTCTGTTCATCCGCAACCGGCGCGGCGTGGAGCTCACGCCCGAAGGCCGCATGTTCTACGCCCATGTGGAGGCGGGCTGCGAGCAGTTCCGCCGGGGCCGGGAAGAGCTGGAGCAGGCCGTGGGCCTGCAATCGGGCAGCATCGCCCTGGGGGCCAGCGAGACGGCCCTGCGCCACTGGCTGCTGCCGCGGCTGGACCGCTTCCATGCCCTGTATCCGGGGGTGCGGCTCCGGCTGTTCGGCGGTACGTCCCGGCAGGCCATCGATGAACTCAAGTCCGGGGCCATCGATTTTGCCGTGGCCGCCGTGCCCGGCGGCGGTTTCCGGGCCCTGAAGGAGACGCGCCTGTGCCCGCTGCGGGACGTCTTCGTGGCTTCGTCGGCCTTCGGGCAGCTGCGCGGCAGGGACGTGCCCCTGGATGAAGTGATGCGGCACCCCTTCATCTGTCACAAGCAGGGCAGCCTCACTTTCGAATTCCTGGAGAGCATGTGCAAGACGCGGGGCGTGGACTTTGCCCCGGCCATGGAGCCGGACACTACGGGGCTGGTGCTGGATCTGGCCCGGCACGGCCTGGGCATCGGTTTTTTGCCGGAAGTGGCCGCCAGAGAGGCCCTGGCCGCCGGGGAGGTGTTCGCCCTGCGGCTCGCGGAGGAGCTGCCGTCGCGCAGCATCAGCCTGCTGGAATACGACGGCCATACCCTGAGCCTGGCCGCACGCCGCCTGCGCGACATGCTCACCGAAGACGCTGCGGCCGGGGACGCGCTGTGAGGACTTGAGCCGACAGGGCTCAGGCCGTCCTGCCGCAGGGCGGGGACGTTGTTCCGGGGTCGCTTTGCCGGAGCATAGTGGCTCATGGCCGGCTGATTTTGTTGGGGGATGCCGTGGTTACGGGCTATGCTGCCGCAAAATCATGCAAAGGAGACATCCATGAACGTCACAGCCCTGTATTTTTCTCCCACCGGCGGCAGCAAGCGCTCCGCGCTCAGCCTTGCCGCGGCCCTGGCTCCTGAAGGTTTTGCCGAGCTGGACATCACCTGTGGCGCCGTTGCCGGGGATTTCGGTCCCGGGGACGTCGTCGTGTTCTCGGTGCCCTGCTATAACGGCAGGGTACCGGAAGTGGCCGCCGGGCGTCTGGAGCAGGTGCACGGCCACCGGACCCCCTGCATCATCAGCATCACCTACGGCAACCGTGACTATGATGATTCCCTGCTGGAACTGCAGGACATCGTGCAGCGTCAGGGCTTCATCGTCCAGGGCGCGGCGGCGCTGGTGGGGCAGCATACCTTCGGGGAGATCCAGGTGGGGCGTCCCGATGCCGGGGATGCCGCCGAGAACCGCCGCTTCGTGCAGCAGCTGCTGGCAGCCAGGCAGGGCGATCTTGCCTCCCCCGTGGCGCTGGCCATCAAGGGGCAGCGTCCGTACCGGGGAGAGGGCAGGGGCGTGGGTTTCGTGCCGCTGACCTCCGAGGCCTGTACGGACTGCGGCCTGTGCGCCTCCCTGTGCCCTGTGCAGGCCATCGCGGCCGACCATCGCAGCATCGACGGCACGCGCTGCCTTTCCTGCTTCCGCTGCATCCGCAGCTGCCCTGCGGGGGCCAAGCACATGGATGTGGAAAGCTACCTCGATTTCGCGCGGGATTTCAGCCGGCGCCTGAAGGCTCGGCGGGAGAACGAATACATCTTTTAGAAGAAGCCCGGAAACGGGCAGATGCGGAAAGGGGCGGGAGACCGCCCCTGTTTTTTTACAGAGGGCAGCCCCCGACCTTTTTGCAGGGGGGCAGGGATTCTTCCGGCAGGGGGCAGTAGCGCACGGCCCAGCAGCAGATGCTGCGCAGTATCTTGTGGGCGGAGGCACCCTTTTCGCTCAGGGAGTATTCGACGCGCGGCGGTATCTCCTTGTACTGGCGCCTGTCTACGATCCGGTCGTTCACCATGTCCCTGAGGGTGGCGGCAAGCACGGCGTCCGTCAGGCCGTCGAGGTTGTCCCTGATCTCCTTGTAGCGCAAGGTGCCGCTGGCACCCAGCAGGCAGATGATGCGGGTCTTCCATTTTCCGTTGAAGATGTCCAGCCCGTATTCGAGCGGGCACAGGGGCTGCGTGCCTTCCTTGTTCCTGGCCATGTCATGTCCTGCGGCTTCATGATTCGCGATGGCGGATTGTTCCATGATTTCCTGCCGGAGCGCAAGCTGTCCGGTGATCCGGGAGCATCGCGATCCGGCAGGCAGGCTGGAGGAAGGGCAAAAGAAGAAAGATCCCGGGCAGGCCTAGGCCTTGCCCACGGCTTCCAGAAAACGCTGGCCGAGGATGGCCGGAGCCACGGAGCGCAGGGCCGTACCGCCCAGCTCCAGGCTGTTTTCCTCATGCATGGGGCGGCTGGCCCCGGCCCGTTCCAGTTCGCTGGCAAAGGCTTCGCGCAGCAGGCGGAAGGAGGCCTCCACTTCGGGATAGCTGTTGTCCTCACGCCAGGGCAGGCGCAGGCTCTGGCTGCCGTGCCGCCCCTTGTGGGACGGGATGGAGAGCTGGTAGCAGGGCCGCTCGCCTGCATCGTCCTGTCCGGCCCGTTCGTGCTGCCCGGGCCAGCAGTGTTCCTGCCAGGATTCCGGCGGTTCGGGGATGAGCGAGGTGATGCTCAGCGGCGGCGTGGCCAGCTGGCGTTCGAAGTCTTCCAGGGTGACGGTATAGGTCAGGACAGGGCGCAGGTTGCCGCGCTTTTTTTCTATTTTCCAGGTGATCCGCATACAGGCTCCTTGATGGTCAGGCTCCGGCGGGCAGGCGCAGCAGCTCGCCGAAGGGGGGCTGTTCCCCTCCCTGTCCCCAGACGGCCCAGAGCAGGGGGCAGGCGGGCTCGTCGGGAAAGGACGAACATTCCAGATCCGTGAACCAGAGCAGGCAGGCCGGACGCAGGCCGTTGTCGTCCAGCCAGCGGCCCACGGGCCTGAAGTCCGTACCGCCACCGCCCACGGGGACCAGATGCAGGGGCAGGTCCTGCCGCCGGAAGGTCTGCACGGCCTGCACGCGGCTGTCGTGGAAGATGACCACCAGCTCCGTCTCGTAGGCGGCGAGGATGGACGACAGCTCCTCGCAGAACAGGGAAAGGGCGGCATCGTCCACCGAGCCCGAACAGTCCACGGCCACGGCCAGCTGCGGGATGCGCTGCTCCTGCCGTCCGGGCAGGTAGATGCCGTGATGCAGGTAACGCCGGTTGGGCGCGCTCCAGGTGTAGTCGTTGAGGGCGCAGTTCTCCAGAAAGCGGCGCAACAGGCCGCGCCAGTCCGTGCCGCCATCGTGGCGGCCGCCGCGCAACAGGCGGCTGAAGCCCGCGGGCTCGCGGCCCATGTGTCGCGCCCGTTGCAGGGCCTGCTCCAGACGCAGCTCGGCCTCCTGTTCCGCCTTGCGGCGCGCGTCTCCCTGGCCGTCTTCCAGCAGGGGATGGTCACGGACCTCACCGGAAAAATACGGGACAGGCTGCTCCCTTTCCGGCTTGTCCCCGGCAGGGCGGGCGGTGCCCGCGGCTTCCGGGGCGGCTGCCTCGTCAGTCTCTCCTGCACGGGAGGGCGCGGCCGCGGGGGCGTCCTGCCGCTCCCGGCCGTCATGTCTCTGCTGGTCGGAGCCCTTTTCCCGGGGGCTGCGTCCGGCGGCCTGCTGTTGCGCGCCGCCGTGCAGGGGCGTGTCCTGCAGGGAGGCAAGACGGATGTAGACCTCGTCCACGCTGAGTCCCGCATATTCGGGATGTTCCAGATGGCCCTGCGGCAGCCGGAATCCGGCACCGAGCAGCAGGGCGTCCACCACCACGTCGCAGGCCTCGTTCCAGATCCGGGCATCGCGTCCGTTGCGCCGGACATGATGGGCGCAGGCCAGATGCATGACTTCGTGGGCCTGGGCCCCCACCAGCCGCTCGTGGGGCAGGGTGGCCGCCCAGACAGGATTGAAGCCCAGCGTGCGGCCGTCGGTCCAGAGGTGGCGGCAGGTGCTGTCCGGCTTCAGGGCCAGATGCAGGGCCAGGGAGCCGAAAAAGGGCTGCCGGAGCACCAGGTCCGCCCGGGCCCGGATCATTGCCGTGAGGGCGCGCTGCTCCAGAGGGGGGGCCGGAACGTCCGCCGCAGGGCTGTGGCGCATGCCCTGTGACGCGGACGGGCGCTCCGGCCGGGGATCCTGCCGTGTCGTCCCGGGCGTTTCCGGGGAAGGCGGGCATACCGCGGCGTCTGGTGTGGAGCGGGTGTCTTTGGCCGCGGGGGCGGGAACCCGGCGGCTGACGGAGGAGGGGACACGCACGCCCCGGGAGAGGGGTGCACGGGGCAGGGCAGGAAGATCGTCCCTGTTCACATCAGGACCTCGGCATTGTCGCGGGCCCAGCGGGCAAAGGGCTCGCTTTCCACCACGGCGGGATCCTGCCGGACGGCATCGCGCATGAGCAGCACGCCGAACTCGGCGGGCAGGCGTCCGGCATAGGCGGCCAGGGCTTCCATGGTAGCGGGCGCGGTGCGCAGGGCCAGGGCCTCGCACAGGGCGTAAAGGGAGGCCGGGTCGGCAGGTACGGGGGCTTCTTCGGGATCGCTGAGGACGCTCTCCACACTGGGCAGGTGGCGCCATTCCCGCAAAAAGCCGCTCAGTTTCGCCGCGGCCGCCTGACCTATGGTCCCGGCCAGCAGCTCTTCTTCCAGCGGGCCGTCCGGGGCGGCATCGAGGATGCGGGAGGCGAACTCCCAGGAGCGCGGCGAGGCGAAGGCCCTGTCCGAGGAACGGGGATCGAAATCATGCAGCAGGCGCGGCCGGAAGCGCAAAAAAGCCTGGATCTCCTCGCGGATGCCGTTGTTACGGGCCCAGTCCAGCCAGTCGTCGATATGGCATTCCACATCCAGATGCACCATGCGGTTGGCCAGGGCCGAAGGCATGCGGTAGGTCACGGCCCGGTCGCTCTCGCGGTTGCCCGCGGCCACCACGGCCCAGCCGTCGGGCAGGCGGTACTGGCCCACGCGCCGGTCGAGGATGAGCTGGTAGCAGGCGGCCTGTACCAGAGGGGGGGCGGCGTTGAGTTCGTCCAGGAAGAGGATGCCTTCCTCCGTGTCCTGCGGATGGGGCAGGAATTCCGGCACGCACCAGGAGGTGATGCCCTCATCGCTGATGCGGGGCAGTCCGCGCAGGTCCACCGGGTCCAGCAGCACGGCGCGCAGGTCGTAGAGCTTGCGGCCCTGGCGGCGGGCCACGTCGGCCACCAGCCGGCTTTTACCTACACCGGGCGGCCCCCAGAGGAACACGGGTTGCCGGATGCGCACCAGATGATGCAATGCCTCACAGACGTGGCTGGGTCTCATGCAGGGGTCCTTTTAAATAAATTGAATTTCATTTTCAATTAAGATATACGGGAAGGGCATGCAAGGCAAGTTTTTTCTGGGGGGGGGCCGCATGCAAGGAGCAAAGCATGGATATCTGGCAGCATATCATCCGCCCCGGGGACGTCTGGGGGCGTTTTACCCTGTACCTGAAGCAGAACGGGCAGGCTGCCGTGCAGCGGGAGGTCGTGCGTTCCCTGCGGCTGCGGGTGCGCGACGTGGTCCTCGATCTGGGCGGTATCGGCCGCCACGGTGCGCAACCGCCATGACGTGGCCCGGGGCAGGATCCGCATTTGCCGGGGCGCGTTCCCCGCCCTGCCGTTCCCGGCGGAGATGTTCCACGTCATCACCGCGTTCGAACCCGCGTTCTGGGCAGGCGATCTGTCCGCCTGCCTGCGCGAGATCCGGCGTCTGCTGCGTCCCGGCGGCCAGTGCGTGCTGGTGTGCGCGGATGGACGGGAAAACGGCCGCCCCGTACCGGCCGGGCATACGGTGGACGAGCTCAACGCCCTGGCAGACAGGGCCGGGCTGCTGTGCCTGCCGCCCCTGCGTTTGCGGCGCAAAGGTCGTGTGGTCCTGCACTGGTTGCAGCCTGCCTGCGACCTGTGCCGCCCCATGCCGCTGGACGTGTTCCCGGCGGGCTGGGCCCAGGCC